>JBILJA010000038.1:0-17597 GCA_044368775.1 Burkholderiaceae bacterium | reverse complement strand
CATCCAAGTCATAAAGCCCGTGAGGTCAGCCATGTCGCGGTCGTAGGCGGCGGCGCGTTGTGGGTCAAGGGGTTTGAACTTATGCTCAACCTTAGGCTTTCCGGTGTAGTTTGCAAGGGTCTCGACTTTGTTGGTCACGTAGCCGGCCGAGTCATAGGTCGTCTCGATGCGTTCCCAACCAGCAGGCTTACCTGCTTGCGCAACAGTTTTATGGGTCGTGATCACGGACATTTCGCGAGGACCCTGACGCTCCCACAAAACATGAGGCATACCAGCGCTTGGGAAAGCGAGGTTGTCCCAGCCAGTGATTTTGCTCGTATCGCGATAAAAAGTACGCATATACGTGTAGATGTAGTCTGAGCCGGTAGGTCCTGCGTTGATGGATTTGGCGCGTGCCATCAAGGATAAATCTGGAGGGGCAGCACCAAACCATGCCTTGCCGTCCTTGACAGATACGGAACCCATCATTAGGTCGCCGACTTTTTCACCCGTGAACAGCAAGCTTTCACGGATTTGTTGGTCGGTCAGGCCGATGTCCTTGAGTTTGTTATAGCGCATAGCGGAGGCGCTATGACAGTTCAGGCAGTAATTCACAAACAACTTCGCGCCATTTTGGAGTGAAGCAAGGTCGTTGATGCGATCGGGTGCGCGCTCAAGCGGAAAGTTTCCGCCTGCAGCGTTAGCACCGGTGCATGTGATCACTAGGGCAAGAGCACAAAGCAGCTTCTTGATCATGGTCATTCCGTAAATAAAGTTAAGCTCAATGTGCGTGAAACGTGACGCGGTCGGGGACAGGCTTGAACGTTCCAAGGCGACTCCAGACAGGCATCAACAAGAAGAACGCCAAATAAATCAGTGTTCCGATTTGCGACATCAGGTTAAAGATATCCGTCGGAGCCTGCGTACCCAAGTAGCCAAGCACGATAAAGTTTACAAAGAAAATACCGTACAAGACTTTGTGCCAGTCTGGGCGATAACGAATCGACTTTACTGGACTGTAGTCAAGCCAAGGCAGAAAAAACAACAAGACGACGGAGCCGCCCATGGCGACCACGCCCCAGAACTTTGCGTCGATCGCGCGCAGTAGGACTGCAACAACGATCAGCACGACTGGAACGATGAGTTTAGCGAGACCTTTGGTCTTGAAGAACATGACAATCGCAGCTAATACAGAAGCGCCTGCAAGGACCCAGGTGAAGTCGTCCGTTGTTGCACGCAGCATCGAGTAGAACGGCGTGAAATACCAGACAGGGGCGATATGCAGCGGTGTCTTGAGTGGATCGGCAGGCAGGAAGTTATTGAATTCCAGGAAGTACCCACCCATCTCCGGGGCAAAGAAGATAATCGCCATGAAGATGATGAAGAAACCCGTTACACCCAAAATGTCATGAACAGTATAGAAAGGGTGGAAAGGAATGCCATCCAGAGGGCGGCCATGCTTGTCTTTTTTGGCTTTGATATCCACACCGTCGGGGTTGTTTGAGCCAACCTCGTGCAGCGCGATCACGTGTGCGGCAACGAGTCCAAGCAATACCAGAGGAATCGCAATCACATGAAAAGCAAAGAAACGGTTGAGTGTTGCATCGGACACTACGTAGTCGCCACGAATCCAGATGGACAACTCAGGACCGATGAAGGGGATCGCGGAAAACAGATTTACGATGACCTGCGCACCCCAGAAGGACATCTGGCCCCAGGGCAGGAGGTAGCCGAAAAACGCTTCGGCCATCAGGCACAAGAAAATACCGACGCCAAAAATCCAGACGAGTTCGCGCGGCTTGCGGTACGAGCCGTAAATCAGCGCACGCGTCATGTGAAGATAAACGACCACAAAGAACATCGACGCACCTGTTGAGTGCATGTAGCGGATGAACCATCCGCCCGGGACTTCGCGCATGATGTATTCGACCGACTGGAATGCGTACTGGGCATCGGGCTTGTAGTGCATGACTAAGAAAATGCCCGTCACAATCTGCAGCACGAGTACGAGCAGAGAGAGTGAACCAAAGAAATACCAAAAATTAAAATTTTTGGGTGCGTAGTACTCGGACAAATGCGCTTTGTAGGTCGACGTCAGCGGAAAGCGACGGTCTATCCATCCTAGCAGTCCGGTCGTTTCGACGGATTTTTCGTCAGCCATGAAACGGCTCCTTTACTTTAATCAGTGTCGCGATATGCGGTGTTAATCAAAGACCAATTAGGCCTTGTTGTCTTCGTCAACACCGATGATGATTCGGGTGTCGCTCAGGTATTGATAAGGTGGGACTTCGAGGTTGTCAGGCGCAGGTTTATTTTTGTAAACGCGACCGGCGATATCGAATGTCGAGCCATGACAAGGGCACAAAAAACCGCCGTCCCAGTTATCTGGCAAGCTAGGTTGAGGGCCTGTTTGAAATTTTGGTGTTGGTGCGCAACCCAGGTGCGAGCAGATACCGACAGCCACAAACATTTCGGGCTTGCGGGAGCGCCATTCGTTTTTCGCATAGGGCGGCGTAAAGCCAGGACGCGTGGAGTTTGGATCTGCGAGAAACGGGTCGTTTTGCTTGAGTGTGCCGAGTTGCTCTTTGGTGCGATGAAGCACCCAGACAGGTTTGCCACGCCACTCAACTGTGCGCATTTCACCTGGGGGAATGGTGCTGATGTCGATTTCGACAGGCGCACCCGCAGCGCGAGCTTTTTCAGACGGCGCAAACGTACTGATGAAGGGAACAGCTAAAGCAGCTCCGGCGGCACCGCCAACGGCACAGGTTGTGCCGATCCAGAAGCGGCGCGAAGGGTCGGAGGGCAGGGTTGGGGGAACCGCGCCATCGTCGTCATGCACAATCGAATCCTGACTCATCTTCCTATCCTTATTGCAGCCAACGCGGCTGAGCGCACGCGTTGCAGACTGGTTTACATCAAACTTGTTACAAATTTTCTAACCTCTTATTATAGCCCCACCAACTACACACTTCCATCAGGGGAATCAAGAAATGAGTCAAGCGAGTGGATTTTTAAAAGAATTTCGAGCATTTGCTGTCCGGGGTAACGTTGTCGACCTTGCGATTGGCGTGATCGTGGGCGCCGCATTTAGCAAAATCGTTGATTCTTTGGTCAAGGATATTGTGATGCCGCTGGTGAACTTCATGGTTGGCGGCGCGATGGATTTCAGTAATAAATTCTTTGTTTTATCCCGCCCAGCCAACTATGTGGGACCTGAAACCTATGCCGACTTGACCAAGGCGGGCGCGACGGTGTTCGCTTGGGGTAACTTTGTCACCATTGTGATTAACTTTATCTTGCTGGCTTTCGTGATCTTTTGGATGGTCAAGGTGATTAACAAAGCGCGTAGCAAGATGGAACTCGAGGCTGAAAAAGTAACGCCTCCGATACCTGAGGATGTATTGCTTTTGCGCGAAATTCGCGACTCTTTAAAGAAATAAATCGAAAATAAAGGCGCCTTGCCTCCGGATCAGACCGGATTGTCGATGTCGACAAAATCAACCCGGAGACCAAACTCCTTTTCGATCGCAGAACCGAGCGCTTGGACACCATAGCGCTCGGTGGCATGATGCCCAGCACAGATAAAGCCAACAGCCGACTCTCGCGCGAGATGGACGGTTTGTTCAGAAATCTCGCCTGTGATGAACACTTGGGCACCTGCGTCAATGGCGTTTTCCAGCATGCTTTGAGCGGCGCCTGTGCACCAAGCCAAGCGTTTAGCGGGCATGCTAGCGTCTCCGATCACTTGAGGCGAACGTCCGAGCGCCAGTTCAACTTTTGCGGCAACCTCACCTAGGGTGGTTTTCCCAGGCATTTCACCTAGCCAGACGAGTCCGTTGGGACCGGATGTATAGGGTTCAGGTGCCAGTCCGAGGACGCGGGCGAGTTGTGCGTTGTTACCAAGTTGCGGGTGCGCATCCAATGGCAAATGGTAGGCAATAAGATTGATGTCTTTTGCTAGTAAAGTGGCAAGTCTTTTTTTGCGTGTACCACGGACCCGAGGATCCTCACCTTTCCAAAACCATCCGTGATGCACAAGCACCGCGTCGGCGCCGCGCGCGCAAGCGACGTCAAGGAGCGCCTGACTCGCCGTCACGCCCGTAATGAGGTGAGAGATCGATGATTTGCCTTCTACCTGTAATCCGTTTGGGCAGTAGTCATTGAAAGAAGCTGCACCAAGCGTGCTGTCAAGCCATGCACACAGGTCACGGGTTGTGATGGATTTCAATTAGAGGGTGAAGAGGCTTCTGCTGTGCCAGTCTGTTCTTCGTTCGCGCCAGGTGGGTGGGCAACAAACAGGTTTTCTGCTTGCGTCAGGAGTGGACGGCGAACGAGAGGGCTTAGGTGGTAATAAATTTCCTGAAGACGCGCTAGATCCTCGTCTTCGGTGTAAAACCAGCTGACGGGCATTTTTAGAATGTCGGCGACGCGACACATGAGCTCGTAGTCTGGGGAGTGTTTGCCCCGCTCATACTGGTTCATCCGGGCGCTTGCGGACATGGGATCGATCCCGGCAAGCTTGCCAAGTTTTTCTTGCGACAGGCCGGCACGAAGGCGGGCTTGTTTGAGACGGTGAGCGAGCACAATGGTCCCTTTGGAGTTCTTGCAACTTGAATATAAGAATAATACGGTGAATGCACAAGAGGCAAAGCCTGACACAAACAACCAAAAATTAAATTCTAAAACGCCAAAAGATATACCTTTCCACAGACAATCACAACTAATTTATTAGCAAACAGTCTCCCCATTGTTTGAACATCGGGGCGGAATTGTTGAGTGATCACAGCAAGATACATACGCTTTTTGGGCTATAAAGTACTTTTTAGCAGAAAATCGAGTAAAGAGCTATTTTCAACTTGTGGAATCGGTTGCGTCTGTTTTTGGTTCTGCAGGGCGTGCTTTGATGGCTCTCGCCAACAAAATGCCGATTTCATACAGTACACATAAAGGTACGGCGAGTAAAAACTGACTGACGACATCGGGGGGGGTGACAACGGCCGCGATAATAAATGCGCCGACGATGACGTAACCACGGGATTGTTGAAGTTGTGCAATCGTGACAATGCCCGTACGAACCAAAAGAATCACGGCAACGGGCACCTCAAACGTGATGCCAAAGGCCAAGAACATGGTCATGACAAAGCCGAGGTAGGCTTCGATATCAGGTGCGGGCGTAATGGACTGTGGTGCAAAGGTTGCGATAAAGCTGAAGACAGTTTTGAAGACAACAAAATAACAAAAGGCCATGCCCGCTAAAAATAGCAGCGAACTCGACACAATCAAAGGCAAAGCCAGGCGTTGCTCGTGTCGGTAAAGTCCGGGTGCAACAAAGGCCCAAACTTGATAAAGCACGACAGGAAGTGACACCACAAAAGCCGCCATCATCGTGACCTTGACGGGAACCATAAAGGGCGTAATCACACCGGTGGCAATCATGCGTGTGCCTTCGGGCAGAGAGGCAAGCATTGGGGCCGCAAGCAAATCATAAATAAAGGAGGCACCGGGATAAATGAAGAGCACAATAAAAACAACGAGCATCGTACCGACCGCGGTCAATAGGCGTGTGCGCAACTCGACAAGGTGAGACATGAAGGTGTCGCCGCTTTGTTCGGCTTCTTGGGGTTTTTCTTCAGTACTCAAGATTTTGATCCGGGCGAAGACTCTGGTGTGGCTGCGACCTGGACAGGCGGCGCTTGTACAGACGGTAGTGCAGGCGTTTGCGCAGGCGTATCTGGCGTAGGCAAGGCCGCAACCGGGCTAGAGGCTGGAGGAGTCGACCCTGCGCCCGCATCGGGGCTGGCAAGGGGAGACTTCAGTTCGTTGAGCGTGGACATGGTCGACTGCTCGAAGGCCTCAAGGGGTTGGCGAAGGGCAGTTTCAGTGTTTTGCAAACTCGACTGAACATTTTGCGCAGCATCTTGCATTTGATCTTTGAGTTTGCGCAACTCATCGAGATCGACCTCGCGTTGGATGTCGGTTTTGACATCGCTGACGTAGCGCTGGGCACGACCAACAAGGTGACCAATGGTGCGAGCAACTTTAGGCAAGCGCTCGGGACCAATGACCACCAACGCAATCACACCGATCACGAGTAGTTCTGTAAAGCTGATATCAAACATAGTGATCGTGGGGCGGGGTAGGCTCAGCTAAGGCAATGACAAGCAAGGGGACAAGCAAAGCGCTCAATGAGTGCCGGTCTTTTCTTTGGCTTGGACATCGATCGTTTCGTTTGAAGCGACACGTTGTGCGGGAGCGGCTTCGGCGGCAGCCGTCGTTGCATCGGCTTCTTTAGCGTTTGGGTCCTTCATGCCGTCTTTGAAACCTTTGACCGCGCCACCAATATCCGCACCAATGTTGCGAATTTTTTTGGTGCCAAACACCAGTGCCACGATAACGAGGACAATTAACCAATGCCAGATACTAAATGCGCCCATGACGGTTCTCCGAATTAGGCTACGGTGGGGGCTGGCCCTTTCCAGGGGCGGCTTCCACCATAGATATGAAAATGTAGGTGCAAAACCTCTTGACCACCCTCGACACCGGAGTTGGCCATCAGGCGAAAACCGCCAGATAGTCCGGGATTGCAACCGTTGTCGAGTGCGATTTGAGGCACCTTGGATAGCATTCTACCTAACCAAACGGCATCTTCGGGATTAATCTCTTGCATTGAGACAATATGTCGCTTGGGGATCATTAATAAATGCACCGGCGCGGCGGGATTGATGTCATGGAAAACCATGCAATCGTCGTCTTCGTAGACAATTTTGGCAGGTAATTCGCCGCGTACGATTTTGCAAAAAATGCAGTGCTCACTCATGGAATCTTAAGATCCTAAGGGGTTTTCAAACGCGAAGCTTTTTCCTGTAAGCCAGAAACACCTTCGCGACGTGCCAACTCTGCCACGACTTGCTCAGGGCGAAGCCCGTTCTCAGTCAGTACAACCAAGCAATGAAACCAGAGGTCCGCCATTTCGGACACGATACGCTCAGGTTGCTTGTCTTTGGCCGCCATCACAAGCTCGGTGGCCTCTTCACCCACTTTTTTGAGCGCCGCATCAGGCCCCTTGGAAAACAGTTTGGCGACGTAGGAGGCGGACGGATCACCGCCTCGGCTAGGTAAACGTGTTTCCAGCAGATCTGCAATCCGCGCGAGCACCAATTCGGAGGCGTCTGGAGTGAGGGGTTCTTTGTTCATTTGTAGATGAGCTCCGGGTCTTTGAGGACGGGATCAACAATCACCCATTGTGAGCCTGGATTTGTTTCTTGGTCGGAGTTCTTGTCTAGTCGTCGGTAAAAACAACTCGCGCGTCCCGTATGACAGGCGATGGCGCCGAGTTGTTCAACCTTGAGGAGCAAAACATCGCCATCGCAATCCAAACGCAGCTCTAGCAGGCGTTGCGTGTGTCCTGATTCTTCGCCTTTACGCCACAGACGATTCCGAGAGCGCGACCAAAATACGGCACGCCCTGTGGCCACGGTCTCGGCAAGCGACTCCGCGTTCATCCAGGCAACCATTAAAATTTGGCCAGTCTGCGCATCTTGTGAAATCGCGGGGATGAGACCTTGGCCGTCAAAATGTACCTCTTCAAGCCAGGCAGGTCGCTGTGGTGTCGTCATGTCAGCCAATCCTGACCGGGATGCCCTGACGCGCCATGAATGCTTTGGCTTGTCCGACGGTGTATTCACCGTAATGGAAAATACTCGCGGCAAGTACCGCACTGGCACCCCCTAGGGTGACACCATCCGCAAGATGTTGCAGGTTACCTACGCCGCCTGAAGCAATCACGGGAACAGAAACGGCATTTGAAACTTGGCGTGTCAGCTCGAGATCAAAGCCAGACTTGGTGCCATCGCGATCCATGCTGGTTAATAGAATTTCTCCGGCGCCATAATCGGCCATTTGGCGAGCCCAGGCCACCGCGTCGATACCCGTACCGCGACGGCCGCCATGCGTGAACACTTCCCAGCGAGGCGTTTCGCTGTCAGTCACGCGGCGCGCATCGATGGCAACCACGATACATTGTGAGCCGTGATAATCAGAGGCGGCACGAACGAGGTCAGGATTGGCAACAGCGGCGCTGTTCATGGAAACTTTGTCGGCACCCGCATTTAATAAACGTTGAATATCACTGACCTGACGCACTCCGCCACCGACAGTGAGGGGGATAAAAACCTGCGAAGCGACTTGTTCGATGATGGGTAGGATTAAATCGCGACCATCACTGGTCGCGGTGATATCCAAAAATGTCAGTTCATCTGCGCCTTGTTCGTTGTAACGATGTGCGATCTCGACGGGATCGCCCGCATCCATCAGCTGAACAAAATTGACGCCCTTTACCACGCGACCCGCAGTCACATCGAGACAAGGAATGATTCGACGTGTCAACTCACTCAGTGTGTCGGGCGCGAGGAGGGTTGTCATGGTGAAAGTTCGTCAGCGCGTTTTTGCGCAGCTTCGAAATCGAGCGTGCCTTCGTAGATACTTCGCCCAAGAATGGCACCTTCGACGCCTTCTTCTTCGACTGCGCAGAGCGCATCGATATCACGCATGTCCGTCACACCACCCGATGCGATGATGGGGATACGAACATGCTGGGCTAGGCGAACGGTGGCTTCTATATTGACACCCGAGAGCATGCCATCGCGACCAATATCGGTATAGATGATGGCTTCGCAGCCGTAGTCTTCGAATTTTTTAGCGAGATCGCTGACGTCATGTTTGGTGAGTTTGCTCCAGCCGTCTGTCGCGACTTTGCCGTCGCGCGCATCGAGGCCAACAATGATATTGCCTGGAAAAGCACCGCAAGCATCGTGTAGGAAGCCAGGATTTTTGACGGCGGCCGTACCGATGATCACGTAGGAAATACCGAAGTCCAAATAGCGTTCGATGGTGTCGAGATCGCGAATACCACCGCCGATTTGGACAGGGATATCGTCACCCACTGCGCCTACGATGGCTTTGATGAGCGCTTCGTTTTTGGGCTTGCCGGCGACGGCGCCATTGAGATCGACCAAGTGCAAGCGACGCGCGCCTCGATCCAGCCAATGCGTAGCCATGGCGGTAGGGTCTTCGGAAAAGATCGTTGCATCATCGAGGTCGCCTTGGCGAAGTCTGACACATTGTCCGTCTTTGAGATCAATTGCGGGGATCAGCAGCATATCTTTTGTGATCTGTCACTTTCAGGTTGTTAAGGTTGCCAGTCTACAAAATTCCGATACAGACGCAAACCATAATCGGCACTTTTCTCTGGGTGAAACTGTACGGCAAAGATATTGTCTTGGGCGATTGCGCAAGCAAAAGGACCGCCATAATTGCTTTCGCCGACTGTCAGAGCGTTGTCGGCCGGAACAGCATAATAGCTGTGGACAAAATAAAAGGGTGTAGCATCGGGAATACCCGACCAAAGAGTGTGCGCACGCACCTGATACACAGGATTCCAGCCCATATGCGGGACTTTAAGTCGATCTGCGTGATCGTTCGCCTCAGTTGTTGGCGCATCAAATGCAGGCCCCTTGAAACGACGAACCTCGCCTTTGAAAAGGCCAAGACTTGTTGTGTTGCCTTCTTCGCTGCGCTCGAACAGCATTTGTTCGCCGACGCATACGCCTAGCAGAGGCTTGGTTGCCGCAGCGCGTAATACGGCCTCTCGCAGACCCGCTTCGTCGAGCGTGCGAATGCAGTCCGCCATCGCACCTTGTCCAGGAAAAACGACACGATCCGCGGCCTCTATCTCAGCTGCGAGCTTGCATAAACGAATATCCGCCTCAGGCGCTGCGTGACGCAGCGCGCGCTCGACAGAGTGATAGTTCCCCATGCCGTAATCGACAATGGCAATCGAAGTCATGACTTACAGCACGCCCTTGGTGGAGGGCACGACACCCGCGCTGCGCGGATCGAGCTCGAGAGCCATACGAAGCGCACGGCCCGTTGCTTTGAAGATGGTTTCGCACTGGTGGTGCGCATTGACGCCGCGCAAGTTATCGATGTGTAGCGTGATTAGGGCATGATTGACCAAGCCTTGAAAAAACTCAATGGTCAAATCGACATCAAAATCACCGACACGCGCACGCGTGAACGGGACATGGAACTGCAAACCCGGCCGCCCTGAAAAGTCCACAACTACGCGTGAAAGCGCCTCGTCGAGAGGGACATAGGCATGTCCATAGCGACGAATACCTGCCTTGTCACCCACGGCTTTGGCGATGGCCATGCCGAGCGTGATGCCGACATCTTCGACAGTGTGGTGTGCATCGATGTCGAGATCGCCTTCGGCGTGGATCTCAAGGTCGATCAGACCATGGCGCGCGATTTGGTCTAGCATGTGGTCCAAAAAGGGCACCCCAGTGTTGAGGGCCTGTTTGCCAGTGCCGTCTAGATTGACCGCGACGCGGATGCGCGTTTCATTGGTATTGCGGATAATTTCTGCGGTACGCATGATATGTACTCTGATGTACTGAGATCTTAGGAAGGTCTATTGTATGTTGGTCAGGCGATAACGGGCACTCGCGGCATGGGCTTGGAGACCTTCGCCAAGCGCCAGTTCATTTGCCACTTTGCCAAGAGTTTGCGCGCCTGCGGCTGAGACATGAATCAAACTAGAGCGTTTTTGAAAATCATACACGCCTAAGGGAGAGGAAAAGCGCGCAGTACGAGAAGTCGGCAGAACGTGATTGGGTCCTGCGCAATAGTCTCCGAGCGCTTCGGAACTATGGCGTCCCATGAAAATGGCACCCGCATGGCGTAACAAAGGCAACCATTCATCAGGGTTCTCGCAAGACACTTCGAGGTGCTCGGGTGCAATGTTGTTACTAATTTGGCAGGCCTCTCGGAGGTCGCGCACTAAAATCAAGGCGCCGCGATCACGCAAGCTCGTGCGGATAATGTCCGCGCGCGGCATGGTGGGTAGCAGTTTTTCAATCGAGGCTTCAACCTCGTCGAGGTATGTTGCGTCTGGGCATAGCAAAATCGCTTGGGCCAGCTCATCATGCTCGGCTTGCGAAAACAAATCCATCGCAATCCAATCCGCAGGTGTTTTGCCGTCACAAATGACCAAAATTTCGCTTGGTCCGGCAATCATGTCGATCCCAACCGTTCCAAAAACACGCCTTTTGGCAGCGGCCACATAGGCATTGCCTGGCCCGACGATTTTATCGACGGCAGGGATGGTCGCCGTGCCGTAGGCGAGCGCGCCGACAGCCTGCGCACCACCAATGGCAAAGCAGCGATCCACGCCCGCGATGGCCGCAGCAGCCAGAACCATGGCATTGCGCTGTCCACCGGGCGTAGGTGTCACCATGATGACTTCGCTCACGCCTGCGACTTTTGCAGGGATGGCGTTCATCAGGACAGAGGAGGGGTAGGAGGCCTTTCCGCCAGGCACGTACAGACCGACTCTGTCTAGGGGAGTGATTTGCTGACCTAGACGGGTGCCGTCTGCTTCGGTGTAGGACCAGCTTTCTTGACGTTGATGCACATGATAAGCACGCACGCGTTCGGCTGCGATTTCAAGTGCTTGTCGTTGAGCAGCGGGCAGGTTGGCGAGTGCTGACTCCCAGTCGCGACGAGGTATTTCAAGGGCGGCAACCGAGTCAACGTCGACTTTGTCGAATTGGCGCGTGTAGCCAAGCAGGGCCTTGTCGCCCTCAAGGCGCACCTGTTTAAGGATGCTGGCAGCGGCCGCATCGATCGCGTCATCTTGCTCGGCATCAAAAGCCAGCAGTTTGGAGAGTGTTGTTTGAAACTCAGGATCGCGTGAGTCCAGACGTCTGATTGTGCGCATCATCAAAGAGCCCCTCTTTTGAAGGGGTCATCAAAACAAGTAGATCTCTATCATGCCACAGAGCTTGCGCTTGCACGCTCAAAGGCATCCAGTAAGGGCTGTAATTCGGCGTGACGGGTTTTAAGGGCCGCTCGATTGACCACCAATCTGGAGGAAATGGGCATGATGTCCTCGACGGCCACCAAGTCGTTGGCTTTCAAGGTATTGCCAGTGGATACCAGATCGACGATCGCATCAGCCAAGCCGACGAGAGGGGCAAGCTCCATTGAGCCGTATAGCTTGATCAGGTCTACGTAAACGCCCTTGGCAGCGAAGTGTTCGCGCGCCGCAGCCGTATATTTGGTCGCGACACGTAAGCGCGCACCTTGTTTGACTGCGGCAGCGTAGTCAAAGCCATTGCGAACAGCAACGGCCAGACGACATTTGGCGATATTCAGGTCAATCGGCTGGTATAGGCCGCCAGGGTGTTGAGCGGTGTGTTCAATCAGCACGTCTTTGCCGGCAATTCCAAGGTCCGCAGCACCGTATTCGACATAAGTGGGAACGTCAGAGGCGCGAACAATAATGAGCCGCAATCCTGGATCGCTGGTCCCAATGATGAGTTTGCGAGATTTTTCGGGATCTTCGCTGACCGTGATCCCGGCCGCCTTTAAAAGAGGCAAGGTTTCTTCGAAAATGCGTCCCTTGGACAATGCCATGGTCAGAGGGCGCGCGCGTGCGTCTATGCTCATGAGGGTTCCTTTAGCTGGATATTCTTTCGATATGAGCACCGAGAGCTCTGAGTTTGTATTCCATGCGTTCGTAGCCTCGGTCGAGATGATAAATCCGCTCGACCAAGGTCTCGCCTTCGGCGGCAAGTCCCGCAATGACCAAACTAGCCGAAGCCCTTAGGTCGGTTGCCATGACGGTTGCGCCGGAAAGGCGAGTTACGCCGCGAACGACGGCAGTGTGACCATCGATATCAATATTAGCGCCCAAGCGTAATAGTTCTTGTACGTGCATAAAACGATTTTCAAAAATCGTTTCCGCAATCACCGAGGTTCCCTCGGCAATGGTGTTGAGAGCCATGAGCTGCGCTTGCATGTCAGTCGCAAAGCCAGGGTATTCGTGCGTGCGGAAATCGACTGCTTTGGGGCGCTTGCGCATGCTGGCTTGGATCCAGTCTTTGCCTGACTCAATCGTGAGGCCCGCCTCTTGAAGCTTTGATATCGTGGCACCCATTGTTTCGGGTGCTGCACGGCGCAGCACAATCTCACCGCCTGCCGCACCGACCGCACATAAAAAGCTACCCGCCTCGATACGATCCGGAATCACATCATGGGTGGCGCCATGTAAAGTCGGTACACCGTCGATGACGATCCTGTCTGTACCATGTCCCTTGATACGCGCGCCCATTTTGATCAATAACTCGGCGAGATCGACTACTTCGGGTTCACGCGCTGCATTTTCCAAAATGGTTTGACCGTCGGCCAGTACGGCCGCCATCATCAGGTTTTCTGTGCCTGTGACGGTGACCATGTCTGTGCGTACGACTGCACCTTTGAGTTTTTTGGCCTTGGCGACCACAAAGCCATGTTCGATTTTGATGTCAGCACCGAGTGCCGCAAGACCCTGAATATGTTGGTCTACAGGTCGCTGACCAATCGCACAGCCGCCAGGCAGACTGACACGCGCTTCGCCGAAGCGTGCCAAAAGTGGGCCGAGCACCAGAATCGAGGCGCGCATTGTTTTAACGAGTTCATAAGGCGCTTCAAGCGCGGTCAGTTGATTGGCGGTGATGCTGACCGTATCGTCACTCGCTCTCTCGCAACGCACGCCTAGCTGGCCGAGGAGCTTGAGCGTCGTCGCAATATCATTGAGCTTTGGAACGTTTGAGAGCGTGACGGTATCAGCGGTCAAGAGTCCGGCGCATAAAATCGGCAGGGCAGCGTTTTTGGCGCCCGAAATATTGATTTCACCCTTGAGCGCATATCCGCCTTGAATACGAAGTTTGTCCATTTAGGGCTTTCCGTTGAACTCTTCGGGCGTCAAAGTACGCATTGAAAGAGCATGAATTTCTTGTTTCATCCGATCACCGAGGACGCCGTAAACAAGTTGATGGCGCGCAATCGGACGCTTGCCTGCGAAGGCGGTGCTGACGATCAGGGCTTCGAAGTGTGAGCCATCACCTGTGACCTCGAGATGTTCGCAAGGCAACCCGGCAGCAATGTAGGTGCGGATGTCTTCTGGAGTGGGCAACATGTTTAGGTCTGTCCTTGGTCTAAGTATGCATTCATTTAAATCAGGTTCTAAGTTTGTAACCGGTGCCGAGCAGGCGTAGGGCAAAAAATGTCAGTGCAATAAAAACTCCGCCAACGACTGCCAGGCTTTGCCAGGGGGATACATCTGCGATACCAAAAAATCCATAGCGAAAGCCGTCGATCGTATAAAAAAGTGGGTTCCAGTGAGAAACGTGTTGCCAAAATGGGGGCAAGGTGTGGACAGAGTAAAAAACACCGGATAAAAAAGTCGCAGGCATGATGAGAAAGTTTTGAAATGCTGCGAGCTGGTCAAATTTTTCAGAGGTCAGGCCCGCAATGAGGCCGAGAATGGCCATGATGCCGCATGACAGCACGGCGAACACAAAGGCCCATAGAGGCTCCTTGATGCCGAGCGGAACAAAATACATAGAGACTAACCATACGCAGCCGCCAACGGCGATACCACGCAAAATCCCCGCAATCATATAGGCACTGAAGAACTCGCGATGCGAAATCGGAGGAAGCAGCACAAACACTAAGTTACCCGTCACTCGACTTTGAATCAAGGAAGAGGAGGGATTGGCAAAGGCGTTTTGCAACATGCTCATCATCATCAGGCCGGGGATGAGAAAGGCGGTGTAAGGCACGGTTCCGTAAACTTGAATACGATCTTGCAGAACCTGGGCGAAAATCACGAGATACAAGAGCGCTGTAATTACGGGTGCCGCGATTGTTTGGAATCCAACCTTCCAAAAGCGCAGGAGCTCCTTGCCTAATAAGGTAGGAAAGCCGGAGCCAGCGCCTGTGCGTGCTGTGAGTAATGCGCGCGTCATGCTTGCGCCTCCAGGGATTGGTGGTCTGGTGTATTCATGATGTGCACGAAAGTTTCTTCTAGGCTTCCGCCTGTGCGTGCGAGTAGAGCTTGTGTCGATTCGAGCGCAACGATACGTCCGCGTTTGAGCATGGCGATTCGACCACAAAGCGCTTCGGCTTCTTCGAGGTAGTGGGTCGTGAGCATAATGGTATGCCCTTCGCGATTGAGTCGGGAAATAAACTCCCACAAGCTGCGGCGCAGATCGACATCCACACCTGCAGTTGGCTCGTCAAGCACGATGACGGGTGGGCGATGCACAAGCGCTTGCGCGACGAGGACTCGACGCTTCATACCGCCCGAGAGGGCACGCATATTTTCATCGGCTTTATCCGAGAGGCCGAGGTGAGAGAGAATTTCGTCTATCCAATCGTCGTTGTTGCGGAAACCAAAATAACCGGACTGAATGCGTAAGGTTTCACGGACCGTGAAAAAAGGATCGTAAACGAGTTCTTGTGGCACGACGCCCAGTGAGCGCCGCGCAGCTTGATAGTCCGTGACAACGTCGTGACCACAGACGCTTGCTTGTCCGGAAGTGGCGCGACAGAGGCCGGCCAAAACGGAAATCAGTGTCGTTTTGCCTGCGCCATTTGGCCCAAGCAAGCCAAAAAATTCACCGTGCTCAATATTGAGCGAAACGTCGTTCAGGGCCTGAAATCCGGGACCCTGCGGCTTTTTAAAGAGCCCGCGCCAGCCTGTGGCACGAGGAGGGAATATTTTTGAAACGTGTTGGAGTGATACGGCGGACATAGTGATTATTGAGCCCGCTGGTTAAGCGCGGCAATCAGTCCATCAATGCCGTTTTGATTAATCTGTTGGGTGAATTGGTTACGATAATTTTCAATCAGCCAGACATTTTCGACGTTAATGTCGTAAATCTTCCAGCCTTGAGGTGTTTTTTCAAGCCGGTAGTCAAGCGCAAAGGGCTGAGCGTTTGCGCGCTGAAGAACCTGGACTTTGACGACAACGTCATTGGCATTGGCATCGCCACGAAACGGCAGCGTTTTGATACTGGTGTCATCGCTCACACGTGTGAAGGCGCCGCTGTAGGTGCGAGCGAGGGTTCCACGAAAGGCAAGGCTTAGTGCCTTTTTTTGCTCAGGCGTGGCTTCGCGCCAATTGCGTCCCGCGGCCAAGCGCGTGGTTTTTTCAAAGTTAACGTAGGGCAAAATCATTTCGTCCACGATTTGATTAATACGCTTGATATCCCCGGCGCGCGCCGAGGTGTCCGCTTTGAGTGCGTTCAGCACTTGATCCGCAACCTGTTGGACGAACTCGTTCGGCGAAGCCATCGGATCGGGTTTTTGTTGTGCGTGAACACCTGCGGCTAGACTAAGGCTCAGCAGTAAAAAGAGATTGAATCGTGTAATGAGTGACAGCATGAGGAAGAGCCTCTTTAGTTTTTAGATGGAATGCCAAGCGCTTTGCGATCTGCCGGCGCGGCTTCTTCATCTTCGTAATTGGGGAGATTTGCAGCTTCGTTCAAGGGGCCGTTGACTTGGACCGTACGTCGCTTTAAGTAGGCATCGCGAATAAAACTGTAACGATCCAAGGCTGTGCGATCAAGGGTATCGGTGACGTCAAGAAGCGCTTCACGCCGCTGCACGACTTCGAGCCCATAGAGCGAGTTGCGCACAGAGATATCAGTGATCATGTGACCCCAGCCCACTTGGTTGACGTAGGCATCCGCGATCAGACCTGTGCCATCGCGCACAGTGCTTGAACCAATGAAGGGCAACACGATGTATGGACCTGAACGGATACCCCACACGCCCAAAGTGACGCCAAAATCGTTGGGGATACGTTTAGCTCCCGTTGTGCTGGCAAGATCCAGGCAGCCACCCAAACCTAACGTCGAGTTCAGCATGACACGACCAAACGTATTAATGGCATCGATATGTCGCCCTTGCAGTGAACTGTTCATGCCCGCCCAAACATCCCCAAGATTTAAGAAAATATTACGTATGCAAGTTCGAACGGGCTGCGGGGTCACAAAGGCGTAAGCTTGGGCAACAGGTTTGAAGATTGCTTTGTCAATGGTGTCGTTGAATTGAAAAACCGCACGATTGGAGCTCTCCCACGGGTCAGCTGCGATGGGCGTGGTCACTGGCCGAGTCGCACAGCCTCCCAGCACAAGCAAAAGCCCGATCAGTAGCGTTTTAGAAAAAGAGTGCGTGTTCATGTTTGCAACCGAGGTCAGTTTTGTGGCTTGCCCGACGCGCCTGGAGGCGTTGTCTGGCTTCCCTGTTTTTCTGCAGTGTTAAAGAGAAACTGACTAATCAGACTCTCAAGAACAATCGCGCTTTGGGTATATTGGATCATGCCATTGTCGGAAAGGTTCGTTTCGTCGCCCCCCGCCTCAAGGCCGATGTATTGCTCACCCAACAAGCCGGAGGTCAAAATTTTGGCTGATGAGTCGAGGGGAAATAGGAAACCTTTTTCCATATCGATTCGCACGACGGCTTGGTACGTTTTGGTGTCCAAGGAGATGGAGGAAACGCGTCCAACCACGACACCCGCACTCTTGACAGGGGCTCTGACCTTGAGCCCGCCGATATTATCGAACTTGGCCGAGAGGGTGTAGCTTGGTGAGAAGGAAAAACTACTGAGATTTGCGGCTCTCAATGCTAAAAATGCTAGAGCGATACCGCCTAGCAGTACGAATAGTCCTACCCACCAGTCTGTTTTTTCAGAAGACATTTTTATTCCAAAGTCAGTTGCTGAA
>JBILJA010000037.1:0-17626 GCA_044368775.1 Burkholderiaceae bacterium | reverse complement strand
TTGACCTGTGACGTTTGGGAGCATGCCTATTACATTGACTACCGAAATGCTCGACCCAAGTATCTCGAGAGCTTTTGGAACTTGGTGAATTGGTCATTTGCAGCTAAAAATCTCGGTTAAGCAAGATGCCTTGATGTAAACCGGCCATATCGGCCGGTTTTTTTTCGTCAATTTTTTGCGCTAAGATTTGGTAAGAGACTTTCCACACACATCAAGAGATCCCTCATGGACAAACAGGCTTATATTTGTGACGCAATCCGTACACCCTTTGGTCGCTATGCGGGTTCGCTGGCTTCGGTTCGCCCCGATGATTTAGCCGCAATACCAGTACGTGCCTTGGCAGAACGTAATCCTGGCGTGAAATGGCATGAACTTGATGATGCTCTGATGGGATGCGCCAACCAAGCCGGCGAGGACAATCGTAACGTCGCTCGTATGGCCACATTGTTGGCAGGTTTGCCTGATGTTGTGCCTGGAGGCACGATTAATCGTTTGTGTGGTTCTGGTATGGATGCGATTGGTACGGCTGCGCGAGCGATTCGTGCGGGAGATGCTTCTTTGATGTTGGCAGGTGGTGTTGAAAGCATGACGCGCGCACCTTTCGTGATGGGCAAGGCTGACTCCGCCTTTTCACGTAGCGCTTCGATTTTCGATACGACGATTGGTTGGCGTTTCGTCAACAAACTTATGAAAGCAAAGTACGGCGTCGATTCGATGCCCGAAACTGCTGAAAATGTGGCTGATCAGTTCAATATTTCGCGTACGGATCAAGATCTATTCGCGATGGCCAGTCAAGAAAAGACGGCCGCTGCTCAGAAAAGTGGCTATTTTGATAGCGAGATTGTTGCAGTCAGCATTGCGCAAAAGAAAGGGGATGCAATCATTGTGAATCGTGATGAGCATCCTCGTCAAACGACCCTTGAGTCGTTAGCGAAACTCAAAGGCGTCGTGCGCGAGGGCGGTTCAGTGACCGCTGGAAACGCCTCGGGTGTGAATGATGGCGCCGTTGCGATGCTAATCGCGCACGAACAGGCCGCGGTCCATCACGGGCTCAAGCCGCGCGCTCGGATTGTCGCGATGGCGACAGCGGGCGTCGAGCCTCGTATTATGGGTATCGGACCCGCACCCGCTTCGCAAAAAGTATTGGCTCTTTCGGGTTTGACGCTTGCTCAGATGGATGTCATCGAGCTAAACGAAGCATTTGCCGCGCAGGGCCTCGCAGTCTTGCGCATGCTTGGTATTGCGGATAATGATCCTCGCGTCAATCCGAATGGCGGGGCGATTGCACTGGGCCATCCACTTGGCGCGAGCGGTGCTCGCCTAGTGATGACAGCTGTTCACCAGCTTGAGGTGACTGGCGGGCGCTACGGCTTGTGTACGATGTGTATCGGTGTAGGTCAGGGTATCGCGCTCATCGTAGAGCGTGTTTAAACGTTCTTAGTGACGTATGTGACACATGGTACAAAAAACGATACTCGGTCATTGAAGACCGAGTATTTTTTTGCCTGGCGTTATTGCGCGAGCCGCAAACCAACCCTGTTCCATTTCGAGCGCAAATCTGATTGGTTTGCTTGAGCAGTGAGACTCATCATTTTGTGGTTTCATGTCAGCGATGTTGACGATCGTGCCATCATCAAGCAGAAAAGCGATCGACAAAGGTATCAAGGTATTGCGCATCCAGAAACATTCTACGAGTGTTTGGTCAAAGACAAACAGCATGCCGTGATTAGGTGCGAGCGTTTTGCGAAACATCAATCCGGTTCTGCGTGTTTCAGGTGTGGCCGCAACCTCGGCATGAATGACGTGCATGCCAGCGCTGAGTCTTATGATCGGAAGCGTAGGATTTGCCTGCCCGTGCGCTGTGGAAAGAGAAATCAAACTCATAAAAAAAACAAACAACACGACCCTGAGGTCGCGCTGTTTTTCAGGCGTGATCCATCTATACATTGCGTAGTATCCAAGGGGTTATTCACCCCGGCCGCTTATGCAGCAGTTATATTTGTGGCTTGCTTGCCCTTAGGACCCTGAGTGACTTCGAAGGCGACTTTTTGGCCTTCTTTGAGTGTTTTAAACCCATTCATCTGGATCGCTGAAAAATGTGCAAACAGGTCTTCTCCGCCGTCATCGGGCGTGACGAATCCAAAACCTTTCGCATCGTTGAACCATTTGACGGTTCCGGTGACCTTAGGTCCATTGCTTGTGGTCGAGTCTGACATTCCGACTGCCTCTTCTGTACGTTGTATAAATCAAACGGAAAACTGATCAAAAGCGTATGCTTCAAAAAATCTGCTTCCGGCATCTTGACACTCAAGTTTTTTTTGAATGTGTTGTGATATTCGTTAGATTTGACAAGTTCGTCAAGTATCGGTTTGCCTAGTACGCTGAACATTAAGTGAAATTTTGTATCAAACTGGTCTATAAAATGATGGCTTCTTCTAAATTGAACTGTTGATCATGCCCGCACGTATTTCTTCCAGTCCAGATCTCGTTGTCGAGAAGCAGAGCGCTAAAACTACTCCGCCGCCTATGTATAGGGTGATTCTCCTCAACGACGACTACACGCCGATGGAGTTTGTTGTTCATGTTTTGCAGAAGTTTTTTGGCAAGGGTCACGAAGAGGCGATGCGTATCATGTTGCAAGTTCACCACGAGGGAAAAGGGGTGTGTGGGGTTTACCCGCATGACATCGCAGCTAGTCGTATTGCGCAGGTTGCGCAGCATGCACGGGTTCGCCAACATCCATTGCAATGCGTCATGGAACCGGCAAGTGACAATTAAGGCATAGAATGCAATTTAACGGTGTAACACTTGATAGAACGTCGGAGGAAATGTGATTTCCCAAGAGCTTGAAGTTAGCCTGCATATGGCCTTTGTCGAGGCGAGATCGGCTCGGCATGAGTTCATCACGGTCGAGCACTTATTGTTGTCGCTGCTAGATAATGCAGCGGCCATTGAAGTGTTACGCGCCTGCTCCGCCAACATGGACGAATTACGCAATAATTTGCGCAAATTCGTGACGGATAATACGCCCGTCATCCCTGCTGGCGCAGAGGTCGATACCCAGCCTACGCTCGGTTTTCAACGCGTCATTCAACGTGCCATCATGCATGTGTCTGCGGGTGGTGCTTCTAAGAAGCCTGTGACGGGTGCGAATGTTCTTGTCGCGATTTTTGGCGAAAAGGAATCTCATGCTGTTTTTTATCTGCAGCAACAAGGGATTTCACGCTTGGATGTTGTGAACTATTTGTCGCACGGCATCAGCAAGCAAGCCGCGGCTGAAACACCCGCTCCTAAAGAGCAGCAGGGTGAGGGCGCAGAGCAATCTGGTGAGGCGCGTCAGTCCCCACTAGATTTGTACACACAGGATCTGAATGCCGCCGCCACGGCGGGTCGGATTGATCCTTTGATAGGTCGTGAATATGAAGTCGAGCGTGTGATTCAAACCTTGTGTCGTCGTCGTAAAAATAATCCATTATTGGTGGGCGAAGCGGGCGTCGGAAAAACAGCGATCGCCGAAGGTTTGGCTTATCGCATTACACAAGGCGAAGTGCCCGAAGTTTTACAAGATGCGCAGGTTTTTTCCCTCGATATGGGGGCGCTGTTAGCCGGCACAAAATACCGCGGTGATTTTGAGCAGCGCTTGAAGGGCGTACTCAAGCAGTTAAAGAATAATCCGCAAGCGATTTTGTTTATTGATGAAATACACACATTGATTGGTGCGGGTTCGGCTTCAGGCGGTACTCTGGATGCCTCCAATTTGCTCAAGCCTGCCTTGTCCTCTGGTCAACTCCGATGTATCGGAGCGACAACCTATACCGAGTTTCGCGGTGTCTTTGAAAAAGATGCTGCGCTTTCGCGCCGGTTTCAAAAAGTCGATGTGTCGGAACCGACTGTGGCGCAGACGATTCAAATCCTGCGTGGTCTTAAAGGACGCTTTGAGGACCATCACGGCGTTAAATACTCCGGTGCTGCGCTGACAGCTGCGGCTGAGCTTTCGGCTCGTCATATCAATGATCGGCATTTGCCTGATAAAGCGATCGATGTGATTGATGAGGCAGGGGCCGCTCAACGCCTTCTGCCGCGCTCAAAGCAAAAGAAAGTCATTGGTAAAACAGACATCGAAGCGATTGTCTCCAAGATCGCTAGGATCCCACCCCAAACCGTCTCGAGCGATGATCGAAGCAAGCTTGCGACGCTTGAGCGCGATCTCAAAACGGTTGTTTATGGTCAAGATGGTGCCATCGAAGCCCTTGCGGGTGCGATCAAAATGGCACGCTCAGGCTTGGGTCGTCCAGAAAAGCCGATTGGTGCTTTTCTCTTTTCTGGCCCAACTGGCGTCGGTAAAACAGAGGTTGCTCGCCAGCTGGCTTTCACGCTTGGGGTTGAGTTATTGCGTTTCGATATGTCTGAGTACATGGAGCGTCATACAGTTTCACGTCTCATTGGTGCGCCTCCAGGCTATGTTGGTTTCGACCAAGGTGGTTTGCTGACTGAAGCCATTAACAAACAGCCACATTGCGTGCTGTTATTAGATGAGATTGAAAAAGCACATCCGGATGTATTTAATATTTTATTGCAAGTCATGGATCATGGAACCCTGACGGATAACAATGGTCGCAAGGCTGACTTCCGTAATGTGATTTTGGTGATGACGACCAATGCCGGGGCAGAGGCTCTCAATAAACCCAATATTGGTTTTTCAAACACCCGTGCAAGTGGTGATGAGATGGGCGATATCAAACGTCTCTTTTCTCCCGAGTTCCGCAATCGTCTCGATGCTATCGTACCTTTTGGTGCCTTGAGCCAAGAGGTCATCCTACGAGTGGTGGACAAGTTCCTGATGCAACTCGAGGATCAATTGCACGACAAGCGTGTGGATGCATCCTTTACAGATGCGCTGCGTGCCCACCTCGGCAAGAACGGTTTTGATCCTCTGATGGGTGCGCGTCCGATGCAACGATTGATTCAGGACACCTTGCGCCGTGCCCTCGCAGATGAGTTGCTGTTTGGCAAGTTAGTCGATGGTGGTTCTGTCTTGGTGGATGTCGATGCGGAGGGCAAAGTGACTTTGGATTTCGATGTCAAGGACACAAAGTCTTCTGGTGCGGCAAAGGGCTCTGATCAGGAAGCCGAACTGGTTCTGTAATGACCGCATCGAAAAGACCTTCGATGTCTGAGCAGCAACGATCGCTGAATCACGCCCAGCCCCTCACGTTGACTTGTCATCAGTGTGGGGCTTCTTATTCGCGACCGACTCTAGAGCCTGATCAATGGGCGCAGTGCCTGCGTTGCAATAGCGTGCTGGAGTCCTACGGGGCTTTTACACCCATGGCTTGGTTGGCAATTATTTTGACCGCCCTGATCAGTCTGGGCTTTGCTAATGCTTATCCTGTTTTGACACTTTTTCTACAAGGTCAAGGACAGGCCGCGACCTTTTTTGATGCGGTTGCCGTGGTGTGGCGTGAAGGCTACCCTGAAGTTTCCGTGGCGACCTTCGCTGCCGGATTTTTGTTACCGGTCCTTCACCTTTGTCTATTATTTTGGGTACTTTTACCCTTGTCTTTTGGACGACTACCGCTTTTTTTCGATTCCATCATCAAAATCATCGACCATTTGAAACCATGGTGCATGGTGCCTGTATTTTTGTTAGGGATTCTTGTCGCGGCGGTCAAACTAGCTGGATCGGCCACTCTGGTGGTGGGTATTGGGCTGTTCGCTACAGCATGTGCCGCATTACTGATCACAAGTCTCGGGCGACTGAGTGAACGCAGATTGCGCATGATGGCTTTGGATTTAGGTGTACCCGCTCATCCCCCCGAAATACCCAAACCCCCATCACCCTCGCAAATCAGTCGTGTCTGGGCGCTTTTGCTCGCCGCTGCCATCATGTATGTGCCGGCTAATCTCTTGCCCATCATGCAAATCACCTCTGTCGGCGGATCCTCTGGTCACACGATCGTAGGAGGCGTGATTGAACTGTATCAATTGGGGTCCTGGGATATCGCACTTGTCGTGTTTGTGGCCAGTGTCATGGTCCCGGTTTTTAAGTTGATTGCGCTTTCAACTCTTGTAGCGCTCACTCAATTTGGTACTGCTCGTGGGTTAAAGTCTCGGACACAGTTATATCGTGTGGTCGAGTTTATTGGGCAGTGGTCCATGCTGGATGTATTTGTCGTGATTTTGCTCTCTGCTCTTGGGCAGTTTGGAGCTCTTCTGAGCATCGAGCCGGGCAGTGGAGCCATTGCTTTTGGAGCCGTGGTGATCTTGACGATGCTCGCGGCCCTCAGTTTTGATCCAAGACTCGCATGGCGCCGCGCTGGACACCGCCGTCACGTATTATCAAGCTTACATACTTCGAATCATGGCTAAGAGAGAGCACGTTGAGTTCATCCACTGAGCCCGGTATACCCGTATCTATTCGCGAGATTGGCGACAAGCCTCTGCCACGTGTAGCGCGACGTCCCAAAAGAAGTCTGGCTTGGGTATGGTTTATTCCGCTCGCCGCCCTGATCGTAGGTCTGTCAATCGTATGGCGTGGTTATTCTCAAAAGGGGCCAACCATTACGATTACCTTTCAATCTGCGGCAGGTATTGAAACGGGTAAAACACAGATCCGTTATAGAGATGTCACAATTGGTCTGGTGAAAAGTGTACGTCTGAATAGCAAGCAGAGTGGCGTCATTATTGAAGCGGAGCTCACTAAGGACGGTGCAGCCTTTGCCCAGGAGGGCTCGCGATTTTGGGTGGTAAGGCCACGCATCGGTCTTGGAGGCGTTTCTGGGTTGACAACCTTGCTTTCTGGCTCTTACATAGAAACTGATTTAGACACAAAAACGACCACTCGCGCTGTTGAAAAAGACTTTGTAGGTTTGGAGCAGCCTCCACCTATTACGAGTGATCGTCCTGGACGTCATTTTGTGTTGAGGTCGAACTCACTTGGATCTCTTGGTCCTGGCGCCCCGATTTACTTTCGCCGAATTCAAGTCGGTTTGGTGACTGGATTCAAACTCAATGACGCGGGACAGCATGTTGATTTAAATATCTTTGTGGATGCCCCCTATGACAAATTTGTTGATAGTAGTTCACGCTTTTGGAATGAAAGCGGCGTTGATCTCACGATCGGCCCACAGGGGATGAACGTGCAAACGGAGTCCTTGCTCTCGCTGATTGCGGGAGGGATTTCTTTTGCCTCCTTTGGTAAACCGCAACCTCTTAATGAGAATGCGAAGCCCTTTAAGCTTTTTGATTCTCGAACGGCTGCTGCGGCTGTACCTGAAGGTGTTGCCGTACCGATTCGTATGCGTTTTGAGCAAGCGGTACGAGGGCTCAGCATTGGCGCACCCGTCGCGTTCAATGGTGTCGATATCGGCGTAGTGGATTCTTTCGCCCTTGATTTCGATTCTCAGACGAGGCGTTTTTTTACTAACGTAAATGCCACGCTTTATCCAGAACGCTTAGGGCCTGTCTATTTCGAACTTAAAGTCGCCAAACAAACTCCCAAAGACCTCGCCGCAGCACTTAGCGAGTTCACCAGTAAAGGTTTGCGAGCCCAACTACGTACAGCGAGTATTTTGACCGGGCAGCTATACATCACGTTATCAGACTTCCCGAACTTGGCTAATCTGGAGCCGCCTCAGGAAGCTTTGCCTTTCATCATGCCGACGGTACCCGCCGAGAATCTCGATTCGCTCCAAGCTCAGATTTCCAGCATTATCAGTAAAATCGACAATATCCCTTTCGAAAAAATCGCGGAGGATTTGGATGGTATGGTGGTTGAGATCAGACGCTTGAGTGCCAATATCGATAAAACCGTTACGCCGAAACTAGCGTCAACCCTGACTCAGATTGAAAAAACAGTTAAAAATATCAATGTGTTAATAGCACCAGGAAGCCCTCTGACAACGAGTACTGAATCGATGATTCAGGATCTCAAGGGAACGCTCAAATCACTGAAGAATTTGACAGATGGTTTACAAGCGAATCCTAGCGAAATTATTCGAGGTCGCGCAGCTGAACCATACTCTCGGGACACACTTGGAGCGACAAGAAAATGATGCGTTCTTTTAAACGCCTAGTTTTGGCGATGGGTATTCTGAGCCTAGTCGGCTGTGCCGGATCCCCAGCTCAACACTACACCTTGAGCCGTGTTGACGCGCAATCTGCTCCTTCATCTTCTGTTATGCCTTCCACTAGCGCGAAAGCAGGGGCTTACACATTATCGGATGTTGGCGTTCCGGCAGAGGCTAACAATATTTCTCTTGTCGTTCGGCAAGGGGATGGTCGTCTGATGGTGCTCAGCGATGATCGTTGGACAGGTTCGCTGTCATCTCAACTCTCGACTGCTATTTCTCAGGAGATGACACAACGTCTCGGGATGCCTCCCATTCAAAAGCTAGTCGCTGAAGCCGCTGGGGCATCTGTTACAAAAATTCAGTTAGATGTGCAGCGTTTTGATTTAATACCAGGTCAGTCTGTCGCGATGGATGCCGTCTGGAGTATGCGTTTTCCAGGAAGCAACGCGTTTTTAACTTGCTACACCCGTTTACAGCAGCCGGTAGGCATAGGGGTTCTTGCACTGGTACAAGGCCAACAAAAAAATGTGCAGGCGCTTGCTGCACAACTCTCGGAGGCTTTAATCAGTCGCAAAGCGCCGAGCGGTTCGAGCTGTGGTCGTTAGCCTTTGCCCGTACTTCCAAATCCTCCTGTCCCGCGACTAGAGGCGTCGAAATCTTCGACTATGTTCAATTGAATTTGTGCGATGGGTAGAACGACGAGTTGTGCCAGACGTTCCATGGGTTGCAGCGTGTAGGCAACACTGCTGCGATTCCAAGCTGATACCATCAACGGACCTTGATAGTCCGAATCAATGAGTCCAACGAGGTTGCCCAGGACAACACCATGTTTGTGACCTAAGCCTGAACGAGGCAAGATCACCGCGGCATAACCTGGGTCTGCAACATGAATCGCCAATCCCGTTGGAATGAGTTGCGTCATACCAGGCTCAAGCACAAGAGGCTGATCCAAACAAGCGCGTAAGTCCAAGCCCGCCGAACCAGTCGTGGCATAGGTCGGTAATTGTTCGCGCATACGGGGGTCTAAAATTTTTACATCAACGGATTTCATAATGGATCTCGTATGTCGGTTTAGACATTGTGATGAGGACGAACGCGTTTGCGTGCCGCGAGCTTACGTTGTTCGATGACTCGCCTCTGACGGATCACCATCCAGATAATAATGGCGATGACCGTCAAGCCTACTAATGAGTAGACGGTTGCATGGTGACCGTCTTTGATGGCTTCGACGCTGAGTGTGGCAAGGTAGCCTGGCGCCAAGAGAGCAGGGAACCATAAGATCGCAGAAATAATATTCGCGAGTTGAAAACGCAGTTGTGGCATGCCCATGACGCCTGCGACTGTGGGAATAAAGCTACGTAACGGACCGATGAAGCGAGCGATCAAAACCGCTAGAAAACCGTAACGATAGAAAAAAAGCCGGGCTCGCGCAACATGTCGTCGATAGGGTTTTAAGTGTTTGTGTCGTAATACTTTCGGTCCCATCCATCCCCCGAACCAAAAGGAAACGGCGTCTCCGACGATCGCGCCCACAATACCCCAAAATAAAATAGGCCCCGCATCAAGCGTGCCGGTCGCGATCAGTGTCCCTGTCGCAAACAACAGAACAGTGGCCGGAATAAATAGTCCGACAACAAATAAGGACTCACCGAAACTCATCACTAAAACAACGAGACCCGCCCAAGACTGATTATTTTGAATAAATAAAACAAGTTGGTCGATCAGTGCTTGCATGCGAATGCCAATTAAAAATTAACGAGAGGATTGTGATTGATGAAATCTTTCGGAGATTGCGATGACAAGCTGTCGGGCAATGTCCTGCTTAGTACCCAAGGGGAGCGTATGCTCGCCTTGATCATCGAAAATCGAAACAGTCGTATGCTCTGCGTCCATCACGTGTTGCGCTAAGTTTCCAATTAACATCGGAATTCCTTTGCGTAAACGTTTGGCATGCGCATGCTTGGACAAATTTTCAGTTTCTGCAGCAAAGCCGACGCACCAGGGTCCAGATTTTTTGCTCGCAACTGTCGCAAGAATATCTGGATTGGCCTCAAACTGTAGGTCAGGCGTTGATTGTCCGTCTTTTTTAATTTTTTCAGTAGAAATGTTTTTAATGCGCCAATCCGCAACAGCCGCGACGGCGATAAAAATGTCCTGATTATGGATATTTTCCATGACAGTGTCGAGCATCTGCTGAGCGGTTTCGACGTTGATGCGTGACACCCCGTGAGGGCAAGCTAGCGCAGTCGGTCCTGAGATCAGTGTCACATCGGCACCCGATTCCCACGCTGCTTGCGCGAGTGCATAGCCCGTTTTTCCAGAGGATCGATTGCTCAATACGCGGACAGGATCAATGGGCTCAACGGTAGGTCCTGCAGTGAGTAAAACTCGCAGACCTTTTAAAAGCTTGGGCTGAAAAAAAGATTTGAGTTCTGCAATGATTTGTAGTGGTTCAAGCATACGACCATCACCCGTCTCACCACAGGCTTGCTCTCCCGCTCCGGGTCCTAAGATTTCAATGCCGTCGAGAATAAGCTGTTGGACATTGCGTTGCGTCGGTGCTGCGAGCCACATTTCTCGATTCATCGCGGGTGCAACGAGAAGCGGACATGCGCGCGCCAAACATAACGTCGACAATAAGTCATCAGCGCGGCCTTGGACGAGCTTGGCCATAAAGTCAGCCGAAGCAGGCGCGATCACAATCGCATCGGCGCCGCGCGATAGCAGAATGTGAGCCATATTATTGTGAACACGGTTATCCCAAGCATCGACAAATACCGGACGCCCGCTCAGCGCCTGCAGTGTCACAGGCGTAATAAAGCGTGTCGCAGCCTCCGTCATCACAACATCAACCTGCGCGCCATGCTCGATGAGGCGTCGCACCAAATCGGCGGCCTTGTAGCAGGCGATGCCGCCACTCAAACCCAGCACAATGCGTTTTTCATGAAGATCTAGCATGCTGACCTCGTAGACGAAGAATTTCATCGATGACTAACAGGATAGCACCGACAGTGATGCCTGCATCTGCCACATTAAAGGCGGGGTAATACCAATCACGCCAGTAAAACAATAAAAAATCGACAACATGACCATAAGCGATCCGATCAATCACGTTACCGAGCGCTCCGCCCAGAATCAACGTGAGCGCGAGTAGGAATCGATGTTGGGTGCGATGAGTATGCATCATCCAGAGGATAAAGACACTGGCACCTAAACCTAGCACAGTAAAAAACCAGCGCTGCCAACCCGCTTGGTCAGCCAGAAAACTAAACGCCGCACCTTTGTTATATAGCAAAGTGAAGTCAAAAAAAGGCAGCATATTGATGCGCTGCCCATATTTCAATGCCTGATCAAAACCAATTTTAGTGACTTGATCAAGCACGATCAGCAATAGCGCCGCTAACAGCCATCTTCCCAAACCGCGGTATTTCTCGTGGTTTGGGAGAGAAGGCTCATTTTCCTGTACTTGAGTGCTCATGCTCAGGAGGATGCTGCTTCGTTTAGGCTTGACACGCATCGACCGCAGATATGGGGGTGTGCAGGATCGTGCCCAATATCATCACGCCAGTGCCAGCAACGCTCGCATTTTTCGTATGCTGAAGGGTTGATTTCAATCGCAAGTTCCCCAGTACCCGCATGGACACTGACGCGCGAAACAATAAAGATATAGGGTAGTTGGTCAGCCACACTTTGAAGCAATCCAAGATCTTCGCCGCTTGCCTTGAGATCGACCTCGCCTTGCAAGGAGGAGCCAATGCTACCGGCACTGCGCAAATCTTCGAGTTTACGCATGACGAGCGCACGAATTTCGCGGAGTCGTGCCCAACGCTGATGGAGGTTTTGAGATCCTGAGACATCAGGCATCACATGAAAACATTCCGTAAATATTGTCACTCGACCAATATCGGAAGTGTTTTTAAGCGTAGTACCCAACAAAATGTCCCAAGCTTCTTCAGCGGTGAACGAAACTACGGGCGCCATCAGCTTGAGCAGCGTTTGCGTAATATGCAGGAGTGCTGTCTGAGCTGATCTGCGTGCGTGGCTTCGGGGCGCGGAGGTATAGAGGCGATCCTTGAGAACGTCGAGGTAAAATGCACCGAGATCTTCGGAGCAAAAGTGCTGTAATCGGGACATCGCAGGCTGAAAGTCATATTTTTCGAAATGCGAAAGTACTTCTGCCTGCATTTGCGCTGTCATGGCGAGTGCATATTGATCCATCTCAAGGAGATCTTTTGCATCGATCACATCCGTAGAGGCATCAAAGTCAGAGAGATTGGCTAGTAGGAAACGTAACGTATTGCGAATACGACGATAGCCTTCAACCACGCGCTTGAGAATTTCGTCCGAGATTGAAAGCTCACCCGAGTAGTCGGTACTCGCAACCCATAGGCGCAAAATTTCAGCCCCTAAACTGTCTGAAACTTTCTGAGGCGCAATGACGTTGCCGACCGACTTGCTCATTTTGCGACCTTGTCCATCGACCACGAAACCATGGGTCAACAGACTTTTATAAGGCGCGCGTCCTGAAAGCATGCAGCCCGTCAGCAGCGAAGAGTGAAACCAACCGCGATGCTGATCAGAACCTTCGAGGTACATGTCGGCAGGCCAGGGCAACTCTCCGTGCGAGCCATGATGCTTGTTGTCAGGCCCTCCTAAAACGGTGGCGTGCGTCGTGCCGGAATCGAACCAAACGTCGAGCGTGTCACGATTTTTTTCATAATGCTTGGCGTCTTCACCCAGCAAGTCAGAAGGTTCAATCGCTTGCCAAGCTTCGATGCCTGACTTTTCCACGCGTTTAGCAATTTCTTCGAGCAGGGCGGGTGTATTGGGATGAAGCGCGCCTGTTTCCTTATGGATAAAAAACGCCATCGGGACACCCCATTGACGTTGTCGGGAGAGTGTCCAGTCAGGACGGTTTGCAATCATTGCGTGCAAACGGGCGCGGCCCCAGGCGGGATAGAACGCCGTCGCATCGATCGCTGCCAGCGCGCTTTCGCGCAACGTTGGTTGAGCATCGTTTGGCACAACGTCCATACCCGCGAACCACTGGCTTGTGGCGCGGTAAATAATCGGTGTCTTATGACGCCAGCAATGCATGTAACTGTGTGAATGAGACTCTTGTTTGAGGAGCGTGCCAGAAGTACTCAAGGCCTCCACAATCTTTGGATTGGCATCCCAGATACTGAGCCCGCCGAAACCGGGCAAGGATGGGATGAATTTACCGTCTCCCATTACTGGGTTGATGATATCGGCATCCTTCATTCCATGGGCCTTGCAAGACTGAAAGTCCTCTACACCATACGCCGGTGCGGAGTGCACGACACCTGTTCCGGTGTCGAGCGTGACATAGTCGCCAAGATAAATGGGCGCGACACGACGGTAGCCCTCGTCAAAGTTTGCCAAAGGGTGATGGAAGGTGATTCCACTCAGCGCTTGGCCAACGCATTGAGCGATGATTTGGCCTTCGAGTCCCCATTCGTTGAGGCAAGTCTCGACTCTGTCCGCTGCAATGATTAATAAAGAGCCTGTCGCTGGCGCGGGAGAGACTTTAACCAAGGCATATTTGAACTCAGGATGGATATTGAGCGCTTGGTTAGAGGGAATGGTCCAGGGCGTTGTCGTCCAGATCACAATCGCACCCGCCGCCAATTCAGGCAAACCAAATGCTTTGGCAAGGGCGGCACAATCCGCAAAAGGGAAGGCAATGTGGACGGCGGGATCCTTGCGGTCCGCGTATTCGACTTCGGCCTCTGCCAAGGCTGAGCCGCAATCAAAACACCAGTTCACGGGCTTTAATCCGCGAAAAACATATCCTTTTTCCAGAATACGCCCAAGCGCCCTGATCTCATTGGCCTCGTTACTGAAATTCATCGTTAGATAGGGACGGTTCCAGTCTCCCAGCACGCCAAGACGTTCAAAGTCTTTTTTCTGACGTTCTATTTGCTCCAGTGCATAGGCGCGTGCCTTGGCCTGAACCTCGGCAACGGGGAGATGTTTACCGAATTTCTTTTCTATTTGAATTTCGATCGGCATGCCGTGGCAGTCCCAGCCCGGAACGTAGGTCGCATCAAAGCCAGCCATGTTGCGGCTTTTGACAACAATGTCTTTTAGAATTTTATTGACGGCATGACCGATATGAATATCGCCATTCGCATAGGGCGGGCCATCATGTAATAAAAAAGTGGGGCGACCACGGCTTGCGTCACGGATCGCTTGATAAACCTTTTTTTGTTGCCATTGTGCGACCCAAGCGGGCTCTCGACGCGGTAGGTCTCCACGCATCGGGAAAGGGGTATCGGGCAGATTGAGTGTGTTTTTATAGTCCATGGAGCGCAAAGTAAGCGCGCGCATGCAGCGCATCGGCATGCATGGCGGCAGTCAAGGTTGGCAGATCGGGAAACTTCTCTTCGTCCCGCAGATGCTGCAGGAGTTCTACGCGCACGAGTTTACCGTATGCGTCCACATTAAGATCAAATAAGTGCGTTTCAAGCAAGATTCGCCCATCGTTTTCGACTGTTGGACGAACGCCTAGGCTAGCGACTCCGGGTCGAGGGGGCAAGCCAAGCCCATGAGCGCGAACGACGTAGATGCCAGAGCGGGCCGCGCAGCGTGGGGTGACTCGCATATTCATTGTTGGCATATTCAGGGTACGGCCCAGTTTTTTACCGTGAACAATGTGTCCGGTCATCGCATAAGGACGTCCCAGAAGGCTTGCCGCTCGGTGCATATCCCCGGCCGCCAAAGCTCCTCGGACCTCAGAGCTCGAAATACGCCGTCCTTGGTCATCCGTAATGTCACTTAGGGTATGGACTTCGATGCCGCATTGCTGCCCAAGTTTTTTGAGTAAATCAACATCCCCAGCGCGTTGACGGCCAAACCTAAAGTCCTCACCCACGAGTAACCAACGGACATTGAGTTCAACCGCAAGCCATTGTGTTACGAAGTCTGAGGCGGACATTTCCGCCATGGCACGATTAAAGCGTGCGAGAACGACACGATGAATGCCAGCGCAGGCCAGGGCGGTCAGTTTGTCGCGCAGCCCAGTGATTTGAGGCGGCGAGAGCTCGGGTCGGCGATTCAAGCTTGCAAAGAATTGGCGCGGATGCGGCGCAAAGGTCAAGATCGTTGGCGAAAGCGCGAGACGATCAGCGGCGTCGCAGACTTGGGCAATCATGGCCTGATGCCCAAGGTGTACCCCGTCAAAGTTACCGATTGACAGGGCGCAAGGCAGGCGCAGATCGGGCGCAGGAGCTTGACGAAAAATGCTGAGATTGGTTTTCACGGGTGACAGTTTACAATTTCAGGCTAGTCTTATCTTGGAATGCCATGCCCGACCCCCAAAAATTACGCCCTCGTTTTGTGATATTGATCTCCGGACAGGGTTCAAACATGCAAGCGCTCGTGCAGGCTTGTCAATCTGGCGATTGTGCCGCCGATGTCGCCGCGGTCATTGCTAGCCGCGCCGAAACGGCCGGGCTGGCCTGGGCGGCAGCTCAAGGCATTCACACCGTGGGGCTGGCGCATACGGCGTATCCTAATAGAGACACCTTTGATGCGGCACTCGCGGAGACTATCGATCAGTTTTCTCCTGATTATGTGTTGTTGGCGGGTTTTATGAGGGTGTTGACGCCTGGGTTTGTCGAGCGCTTCGCGGGTAGGCTGATTAATATCCATCCTTCCCTCTTGCCGTCTTTTCCAGGGCTGCATACCCACGCACAGGCGTTAGCAACGGGTGTGCAATCCCATGGATGCACCGTACACTTCGTCACACCCGTTCTCGATCATGGGCCCATCATTGCGCAGGGCGTCGTACCCGTCCATCATCTCGATACGCCAGAGACCTTGGCCACAAGAGTGCTGGGTATGGAACACATTATTTATCCGCAAGTTGCTTGTTGGCTTGCGCAGGGCCGTGTACATCTAACGAGCGATCAGCGCGTTTTGGTGGACGGCGTCACCACTCGACTTTTTACTTCAGGCCAACATTTATGAGCAATCCCAGCAAACCAGCCCGTCGGCCTCATGGCTCGGCGGGGGCAGGGCGCACCAACAAAAAAGACGCGGCTCGCGCTGCCGCGCTGAGCGCCTCGTCCGGGATTGTCAGACCAGGCTCCGCGACTGAAAGACTCATGAATGCACAGCCACGCGGACCGCGCCCACAGGGTGACCGTGGCTATGAAGGCCAAAAGTCTAGCCAGACTGAAGGCGCTGAAAAACAACCGGTGGTGTCGACATATGTGCCCAAGCCTCGTCAACCGGTGATGACGGTGCGACTTGATCAGATCCGGCAGGTGCTTGATGAGGTGCTGACTTGGCGCTTTGCAGCCGATTCGATCGTCTCCCATTGGTTCAGAGCGCATCCCAAACTTGGGATCCGTGACAGGTCAGAGGTTGCTGAGGTTGTTTATGACGTATTACGTCATTTACGACGTTATCGTCAACTTGGCGAAAGTGGCGTAGGCAATGCGGTGCGGCGTTTAGCGATACAAGGTGCCATCTCCGTGATGGGCGCGGAAAAAGTTCGTCCTGTTCTTGATACGGGTGAGTTGGCATGGCTCGACAGAATCAACCAAATTGAAGAACAGTCTTTGTCATTACAAGTGCGCACAAGCTTGCCTGACTGGTTGTTTGAGCGTCTGAAGCACATGCCCGAGCTTGAAGCCTTGACGGCTTCTTTGAACACTGCGGCTCCTCTTGATATTCGTGTCAATCCCATAAAGGCCGACCGAGATGAAATGCTAGCCGATCTCATCAAGGGCAACGGTGTGCGACACGCTCCGGAGCTAACGCCTTATTCACCCTGGGGGATTCGTTTGAAAGGACGACCCGCGATGAATAAATGGCATCAATTCGAGCACGGATTGATCGAGGTGCAAGACGAAGGTAGTCAGTTGCTCGCACTTCTTGTTGGTCCAAAGCGCGGAGAAATGGTCATTGATTTTTGTGCGGGTGCGGGGGGTAAAACACTATTGCTCGGCGCGTTGATGCGTTCTACGGGTAGGTTGTATGCCTTTGATGTCTCCGCTACGCGTCTTGCCAAGGCTAAACCACGCTTTGCGCGAAGCGGTTTATCCAACATCGTACCGGTGGCGATCGAGCATGAAAATGACACGCGCGTGCGTCGCTTAGCGGGTAAAGCACAGCGCGTGTTGGTCGATGCGCCTTGTAGCGGTGTAGGGACTTTGCGTCGCAACCCAGATTTGAAATGGCGGCAGTCCGTCCAGAGTCTTTTGGAGCTGACCGCGTTACAAGCTCGAATTCTGGCGAGTGCTTCGCGCTGTGTTGCACCTGGTGGCAGACTTGTTTATGCAACATGCAGTCTTCTCAAAGAAGAAAATCAGGATCAAGCGGAATTATTCCTTGCGAATCATCCTGATTTTGAGCTGGTGGATGCCGCGCCCATTTTGGCCGCCCGTACGCCGCTCCATATTGAGGGGCCCTATCTGAGTTTGAGGCCTGACGTTCATGGAACGGATGGTTTTTTTGCTGCCATTTTTGAAAGAAAGAAAAATTTAGTTTTAGAAAAAGTTGACAAGACCAGCGAGGAGGAAGAG
>JBILJA010000036.1:0-17784 GCA_044368775.1 Burkholderiaceae bacterium | reverse complement strand
CACCTCTCTGAGGTCAAAGGGCCCGTCATGGATCGTCTGGAAAAATCAGACTTTCTCAAGCATCTGAGCGGCCAAGTCTTTCTCACTAATTATCGTGCAGTGCAACAACTCTCTCCCGAAATTATCAAACCTTAGGTTGTGCTTTAATCAGCTCCATGGAAAATTCGCCGCGCTTATTTAATAAGAACTTGGTGTTACTGATTTTGTGTCAGGGCATCTTTCTCACCAACAACATTACCTTTGTCGCCATCAATGGCCTCGTCGGTCTGAGCCTGACAAACATCACCTGGATGGCCACGCTCCCTATCATGGGATATGTCGTGGGTGGTGCGCTTTCCACCGGCATCGTCGCGCGTACACAAAAAAAATACGGTCGTCAAAAGTCCTTTCAACTGGGTTTACTAGTCGCCGTATTGTCCTCATTGATCTGTGGCTATGCCGCCTATTCGAAAAATTTCTGGCTGCTCACATTCGGGACATTCGTCGCTGGCTACTACAGTGCGAATGGTCAACTCTACAGATTTGCAGCGGCAGAACTGACCCACATCAGTTTGCGCGACAAGGCAATCTCTTGGGTACTCGCGGGAGGTATTTTGGGCGCTGTTGTCGGTCCCAACTTGGCCGCACTGACCAAAGATTCTTTTGACACGCCCTTTCTCGGTGCTTACCTGACGCTGACCGCAGCAGGGATTATCGGCTTGATCGTGATGAACTTCATTCATTTTCCGGATGAAGTCGAGGTTAAAAAAGTTTTACCTCCTGGACGCAGTACCTTCGAACTGTTAAAGCAGCCAGTTTTCTTGGTCGCCGCTGTCAGCTCCGCACTGGGTTACGGCGTCATGAACTTGCTCATGGCCGCGACGCCTCTCGCGATGAAGGTCTGTGGACTGCCCTTTTCAGATGCTGCGCTGGTGCTGCAATGGCATGTCATCGGCATGTTTGCGCCCGGTTTTTTCACAGGCTCACTGATTAAAAAATTCGGCACCTACCGCATTATGATTTTGGGCATTGTCCTGAATTTTGTATGTATTTTGATCGCGCTCTCAGGTGTTGAGGTCTATCAGTTTCTACTCTCCTCCTTTATTCTCGGCGTAGGCTGGAACTTCCTGTTTACCGGCGCGACGAGCTTGGCGATGACCGCCTACAGACCCGAAGAAAAAGATAAGGCACAAGGCATCATCAATTTCTTTGTGTTTGCCACCATGGCGATCACCTCGTTTAGTTCTGGCGCCTTAGTCACAACCTCAGGTTGGGATATTTTGAATTTTGCCTCGCTCTTTCCTGTGGTGCTCATGGCCGTTGCGCTCATCTGGTTACGCCACAAACAGCAACAAGAAAAGAAACTCCAAGCGATTTAAATCACTTGGCATTAAGCATGACGTAAGCCAAGGCGGGCTCCACACAAGATGCCCGCCATGGCGATCACCGAACTTAACGCAAGCGTAGAAAGTCCGGTCAGACCCTGACCGATCGAGCACCCTAACGCCAAAGCGCCTCCTACGCCCATCAACACACCGCCGCCGATGTAACGCAACATTTCTTTGGGCGAGCTAAAACCTTGAAGGTGCAGACGTTTGCTCAGACAAGCCACCAGAAACGAGCCCAACAAGACGCCTAACACGCTCGATACGCCAAAACTCAGCTTCATCCCCGTCGCGATCATCGCATACTGAATAGTCTCGCCAATCGGAGCGACGAACGTTAAAGAAATCAGATTGACAGGCTCGAACTCATCGAAAGCCAACCAGCCAGTCGAGAACCACCCCGCAACAATCAACAGCCCCATGACGAAGCCCGCAAATAAATCTTTTTTGTGTCGAAGCAAATGCAGCTTCCAAAAACTAAAGATAGCCAGAGAGAGCAAGAGCGCCCCTAACAGCACAGCTTGCATCACCAAGGGTAAATCGGCAATGCTGGCGCCAGGCACTGCCGTCATTTGAGTGAGCGAGAGACGCAAAGGTCCCAATACCCCTGTCAGCGTCGCATAAGCGGAAACACCCAGACATAACAACACGACCAAAGACCGTAAATTACCTTGTGCGAACAGCACCAAGGTCCGCGCGCCGCAACCATTGGCCAGCATCATGCCATAGCCGAATAAGACACCGCCAAGAGGGACGAGCAGCCACGAAAACATCGGGCCGCGGTAGATGGATTTACTCAAATCAATCAAACCAAACTGAGCCAATGACTGGGTACCGATCACCGCCACGCAAAGGGCCAGTACGAACGACTGCGCCTTATAGAGGGCGCCAGACTGCCAATACTCTTTGAGTGCGCGATTTAAACAAAAACCAGAAAACTGTCCAGTCGCACCAAAAAGCAATCCAATCAACAGACCGGATCCGATCACTATGTCTTGAACATTCATAAAACCTGACATCCCTGCGCGCGCTCGCGCATTATTGAGGCACCCATGCCGCTTGACGGGCGAGTTTGCGTAATTGCGACCATGACTTGGCCTCTTTGCGTGCGGCGGGCCACAAGCGCAACAGAAGCTCTGCTGTTGCAAAAGCATCCGCCGCAGCCTGATGCCTGACCGCACATTCAATACCAAAATATTTTAACCAATCATCGAGGGCGCGCGCTTTGGGATTGCCACCGACTAAACGAGCGATGGGCTCGACATCCATCCACTCATTGACCAACGGTGGCAGATGGTAGCGTCGAAAGGCGTGCTCGATCATCGCCGCATCAAACGCGGCATGGAATGCCAATAAAGGCGCATTACCTGCCCAAGTTCTGAATTGCTCCAACGCCAGCTCTGGGGCATGCCCCTCGCTCTGAGCCTGAACCCCTATGTGGTGAATCAAGATATTGTCCTTGCCCGAAGGTTTATCCTGACGCAGCACCACTTCGAAACTATCGCCGACCGACACTTCAAGTTGCCCATTAGCTGGCGTAAAGCGCAAAGCCACCGCGGCGATCGCCAACAATTGATCCGCACGAGGATCCAGTCCTGTTGTTTCGACATCGAGCATGATCCAACGCTGGATTTGATGTCGATCCTCTTGCGCACGGACAAACAGGCTCCCGAGCCACCTGGTTAGTTTAGCGAACATAATCAAGCTCGAGACGTTGCTGCAAGGAACGGATACGCGCCATCGATCCCTTTAAGATTGTCCTGTCGACTGCATTGAGGGTCTCCACGTCCAACGCATTCGGATTGTCACCAATCATGCCACCGTCTAACTGAATCGAGAGTCGTAAAGTCTGTAGATATTGAAAAGCTGCGATCCAAGCCGAACATTCCTTTTTGGGAACCCCCGTCAACCGCCCGAGTGCCGCCAGACGCTCCTGCGTATTGAGCGCCTCGATACGATGCGCCAGTGCGTAGATGCGCGCCACTTCTACCACGATGGCCGTGCCTTGCATCTTGAGGTCGATCACCTGTTTATTGTCGATTTTCTTGGCGTCCAAACTGCCAAGCCAATTCAACGGTACGGTATTGCGCAGAGCGGCCTCGGCCATCAGCTTCAGAAAACGAGGCGTCGTCGCCGTCATTTCTGTCACCTCGGTACGCAAGACCTTCAACAACTGATCGTTGCCGACCAGCGACCTGAAATCAAAAAAGATTCCAGCGTTCAACACATCCTCGGGATGTCCATGCTCAACCCAATGCGCAAAACGGTTGCGCCACTCTTGCTGCGTCAGACACAGCATCGGATTGCTGGCCATGATGTTGCCTTTGCAGAGCGGATATCCACACGCGTCAAGCGCTTCATTCACCTCACGGGCGAACGAGAGATAGCGGTCCTTGAGCGCTGCGTCACCCCGATCGACGTAAATCAGCGCATTGTCTTGGTCGGTCGCAATCGTCTGCTCGCTGCGTCCCTCGGAACCCAGTGCGATCCAAGCAAAGTCATCCGTATCGAGCCTGTGCTGATGCGCCAACAAGATCACCAGCCGTGACGTCAAAACATCGTTGAGATGACTGATTAAAAATGTGAGTTGTCGAGCCTTGACACCTTGCCCCAAGAGGCTTCGCGCGAACTTGCGGATATTGGCCGCGCACTCTTGCAAAGCAGAGACATCCTCGGCCATCCTCACCGCAGAACTAATCGTGTCAAAAGACAAGCGCTGCAAGGAAAAGAGATCTCGCTCCGAAATACAACCCACGATACGACCTTGCTCCAAGATCGGCACATGGCGAATACGAAATCGGGACATCATGACGGCCGCTTCTTCTGCCGTATCATCAACCGTTAAAGTCTTGACGTTTTTCGACATGACCGCACTGATGGGCGTATCCAAACTCAGTCCTGCCAAGGTCACGCGACTGAGCACGTCGTCTCGGGTCAAAATACCTAAAATTTCATGCCCATTCTCGGTAATTAGCACAGAGCCGACTTGCTTTTCATGAACCAACGTCAAGGCTTCGCGCAAGGAAGTGTGCGGCTGAGTCACGACTGGCACACGTCGAATCAAATCACCCAAGCGGCTTTCCAGCGACTGCTCATGCAGTGCCTTGGATGCCAAACTATTGCGCATCGCTTGCCTGGACTGCTCAAGCAACATCCAGACACGATTATTGGCAAAATCTCGAAACGTTTGCGAGCGACTCGTGAGCGCCTGAAGCGCTGCAGTGGGCAATCGCAGGCAAAAGCAATCCGTGATCGAGGTATACGTGGCGGCCACGGGTCTCGCAGCAAGACTCGCGCTCAAGGAAAATAAATCCCCAGGCTCCATTTCAAAGACCGTTTCAACCAAGCTGGGATTGACCCGTTTGCCGGAGACACGACCTTGCCGAATCAAATAAAGATAGGCGGGTGCCCCATCGGCGGGAGTCAGTATGATCTCGTCGGGAGCAAAATAGACTTCAGAACAAGAGATCAGAAAAAAATCAACATCGGCGATCGCCATTTCAGAAAATGGCAGACGCTGCATCACTTGTTGTCGAAGATTTTGAACCAGGCTAGGTGAACTCATCGCAAGCCTCCATCCAAGTCTCTAGCGTCCGAGCACTGGACCGCAAACCTCAACCGAGGTCTGCGGTGTAAGAGTCCATCTTACAGCTTCATGTGCTGCGGGAGCAATGTCGCGAGTTCGGGTACAAAATAAAGTACCAACACCGCAAAGACCATTAAGAAAAACAAAGGCGACGACACACGGGCAATATAAGGTAGATCGCGCTTCGTCATGCCTGCAAGCACAAATAGGTTGAATCCCACAGGTGGTGTCAACTGCGCCATCTCAACCACAAACACAATGAAAATACCAAACCAGATCAGATCAATGCCAGCAGCTTGAACGGTGGGCAACAGCACACCCATCGTGAGCACCACCATCGAAATCCCGTCCAGAAAACAACCCAGGATGATAAAAAAGACCATCAACACCATGATCAGCCAAAACTGAGAAAGACCAAGACTACCGATCCACTCAGCCAAAGCACGAGGCAGGCCAATATATCCCATGGAAAGCGTCAGAAACTGAGCGCCCGCCAGAATCAGTGCAATCATGCAATAGAGACGTGTGGCTCCCTTGAGCGAACCTTTGAGATTCTCCCAATTTAATGATCCTTGAAAAGCTGAGATCACCAAAGAGCCAAGCACTCCGATCGCAGCCGCTTCAGTCGCCGTAGCGATGCCACTGTAAATAGAGCCCAACACGCTGGCAATCAAGAGCAAGACAGGAAATAAGCTGCGAGACTGGTAGACCTTTTGTCGGAAAGACATTTCCTCGTCAGCGGGGGGGACTTGGGATGGATTGCGCCAAGCCCAAACCATGATGTAACCCATAAATAGTATCGCCAGAAAAATCCCTGGCAAGATACCGGCGATAAACAATTTTGCAATAGACACTTCGGCTGCGACACCATACACAATCATAATGATCGAAGGTGGAATAAGCAGACCAAGCGTCCCGGCCCCGGCAAGGGTACCGATCACCATATCATCTGGATAGCCGCGCTTTTTAAGCTCAGGCAGAGTCATTTTGCCAATCGTTGCACAAGTCGCCGCCGAAGAGCCCGACACCGCAGCAAAAATGGCGCAGCCAATCACGTTCGTGTGAAGCAAACGGCCAGGCAGCTTGTTAAGCCAAGGTGCAAGACCGGAGAACAAGTCTTGCGACAGCCGCGTACGGAAAAGGATTTCACCCATCCATAAAAACAAAGGCAACGCGGTCAACGTCCAACTCGACGAAGCACCCCAAATCGTAATGGCCATGGCATCGCCGGCCGGACGGGTGGAAAACAACTCCATGCCAATCCAAGCGGTACCCGCAAGCGTCAAACCTACCCAAACACCCCCGGCCAAAAAGCCAAAGAGCGACACAATCAACAGCGTGACGATCAAAATATCATTCATTACGCTGTGGCTCCTGTGAATCAATCAACAAACCTTGTCCACGAATACGTGCCACGAGTAAATCAAGGAAAGCAATCACAAACAATATATTTCCCACTGCCATCGAAAGTTGGGGAATCCAAAGAGGGGTCGCATCATTGCTCGTGGAGATGTCATTGAACATCCGTGAGTCCCACACTAGCTTTGAACTAAAAAAAGCAAGCGATACCGCAACCGCCAATCCAACCACAATCGCGCCAATATCTAGGCGTCGCTTGGCGGCCGGTGACAACACATTGAGCAGAATCGTCACCCGTATGTGTTCGCCATGACGCAATGTCGAGGCCAAGGCAAAAAATCCTGCCGAAGCCATCAGATAGCCTGCGTATGCATCCAGCCCGGCAATATGAAAGGTGAGCTGCCGAGAGGCAACACTCAGAAGTACTGTTAGCAGTACACCAATCAAAGAAACTGCCGCCAGAAATTCGGCGGCAGTGTACAGACCATCAAGAAAACGTCGCATCGATTACTTTTTCAGAGCGTCAACAATAGCTTGGCCGTCTTTGCCAGCCTTTTTGAGGTAGTCAGCCAACATCTTTTGACCGATGTCGTTCAAACCCTTGGTTAACTCAGGGCTGGGAGGAATAATCTGTCCACCGTTTTTAGTCCAGGCAGCCAAGTACTCTTTTGTTTTGGCTTCGGAAACTTTCCAACCGCGCGCTTCGGCACGAGCACCTGCTTCAAGAACGGCTTTCTTAGTGTCTGCATCGAGCGCATCAAAGGCTTTCTTGTTCATCAAGATTGCATTCTTGGGGATCCAAGCTTGATTGTCATAAAACTTTTTGATGTATTCGTAGGTCTTGGTATCCACACCAGTCGCGCTTGAGGACATGTAGGAATCAATCACGCCAGTCGCCATCGCTTGTGAAAGCTCGGCTTGTTGAATCGTGACGGATTGTGCTCCAGACAATTCGGCAATCTTAGAAGTTGCGGGGCTGTATGCGCGCCACTTCAGGCCTTTCATATCCGCAACAGACTTCAGGTCACGGTTAGTGAAAATGCCCTGTGGTGGCCATGGCACTGTGTACAACAACATCATGCCCTGAGCAGCCAATTTCTTTTCTAAGTAAGGCTTCTGAATATCCGCAAGCTTACGGGCACCCGCATAGCTCGACACGAGGAAAGGCAAACCGTCGAGTTCAAAAATAGGATCTTCGTTCGCAAAGTTCACCAAAAGGATTTCGCCCAGCTGCGCCTGATTGCCCTGAACCGCACGCTTGATCTCTGGTGCTTTATAAAGTGAGGCAGCAGGGTGAACAGTAATATTCAGTTTTCCCTTAGAAGCTTGCGACACATCTTTAGAGAACTCAACCAAGTTTTCTACGTGAAAGTTTGCCGCTGGGTAAGCAGAAGGCAAGTCCCACTTGGTTTGAGCCTGAGCCGAGAGAGCTGCCGTGGCAATCATTGCGCCAGCAAGCCAAGAGACAGATTTACGCATGAGGATATCCTTGAGCGAATGGGAGATCGACAAGTCGACCATGAATGTTTAATGATCAGAGTTTGTAGTCAAACTCTGTCAATACTCAACAAGTTTAGCGTGACTGAGAATTGTGGAAGTCATCGTAGCACCTAATTGAGGGTAAATACCTAGGGAATAACACATTTTGACTGGACAGATGGAGAGTCTGTAAAGTGTGATGTTCTCACGTCAATAAAAATCTGGAATCGCTTGTATGTCAGCACCCTTTGCCGTCTTTGTCACCGCCATTGGCGGCCCCGATGTTCTCAAGGCTCAGCCCATTGCTATGCCCGTTCCTGGTGCAGACGAAGTCGTCATCGAACAAACCGCTGTCGCCGTCAACTTTGTTGATATTTATCTGCGAGCTGGACAACCCCACTCCCACAACCCTACCCCGCCCTTTATTCCCGGAGTCAGCGGTATTGGCCGCATCAAGGCGATCGGTAGCCATGTCCGCGACCTCAAAGTCGGTGACAAAGCCACCTACACCAATGCTGGTGTTGGGAGTTACTGTACCCATGTAGCGCTTCCCGCAGAACGCGTCATTCCCGTGCCTGAGTCCCTGGATGATGTCCGAGTCGCCGCAGGCCTAGTGCGTACACTGACCTCGCAATATCTCCTCAAAAAAATGCGTGTTCTGACCCCTGGCACTCGTGTCTTGGTGCATGCCGCAGCCGGAGGCGTCGGTCAAATCCTCGTCCAGTGGGCCAAACGGCTGGGACTGATTGTGATCGCGACCGCTGGCAGCGACGCCAAAATCAACACCGCACTCGCGCTCGGCGCAGACTTTGCCATCAACTATCGCACCCAAGACTTCGTTGCAGAGGTCAGCCGCATCACTGCTGGTAAAGGGGTGAGCGTCGTATTCGACTCGGTTGGCAAGGATACGTTCGATGGTTCTGTCAAATGCCTCGAGTCCAGAGGACTCGTGGTGAACTACGGCACAGCCTCGGGTCAAGTCGAGGGATTTAAACTGCAAGACCTGCACAGCAAGTCTCTCTGGGTATGCCGTCCGACGTTAAAAACCTATGTCGCCGACCGCGCCGAGATGCTTGCAATGAGCAAAGAAGCCTTTGAAATACTAGGAGATCCAACCGTGCGTCTAGATATCGAAAAAGTGTTGCCCTTGAGTCAGGCCAGCGAGGCGCATCGCCTGCTTGAAGGCCGTACAACCCAAGGCGCGATTGTCTTGATTCCTGACGAACTTTTTACTAAAAAGTGATTCATCGCAGCATCCGGGGATTTTTTTGCCCTCCTCGGCCCTCTTTAATAACACTCTGGAGATTTACATGCGTTTAATCAAATCAGTCTTGGCGGGCGCTTTGGCCCTGTCGGTTTTCAGCCCGATGGCCATGGCGCAATATCCCGAAAAACCTATTCGCATGGTGGTGGGCTATGCACCTGGCGGCGCGGCTGACAAGCTGATCCGCCCCATTACAGATCAGTTGTCAAAGACGCTCAAACAGCCGTTTATCATTGAGTACAAGCCTGGCGCAGGCGCCTCGGTCGCGGCTGACTTTACCTCCAAAGCGGCACCCGATGGCTACACCTTGCACATCACCGACTCCGGTCCGATGGCGATTTTGCCAAATATGAAAAAAATGGGCTATGACCCCCTTAAAGACTTCACGCCCATTTCTATGATCGGCGAAGGGGGTGTGGTCGTTGTTGCTTTACCGACCTCTCCCGCCAAAGATATCAAATCACTCGTTGCCCTGGCTAAAAAAGACCCTGCGAAGTGGAGCTACGGGACCTCAGGCGTAGGTGGCGTGGGCCACTTGGCCGGCGAACAATTTAAAGCCGCAGCCAAGCTTGATATTTCACATATCCCCTACAAGGGTGGCAATCCTGCGATGACCGAATTGCTAGGCGGTCATGTGCCTTTCCTATTTTCCTCACTGGGTGCCGCAGCCTCGCAAATCCAGTCCGGAAAAATTGTCGCCCTGGCTGATACCGCCAGCAAGCGCAGCTCAATGTTCCCTAATGTTCCCACCATGGCAGAGTCTGGCTTTCCCGGCTTTGACGCCACCATCTGGTTTGGCATCGTAGGCCCCGCAGGTCTGCCAAAGAATGTCATGGACACGCTGGTACCCGCTATCAGCAAGATCATGAAAGATCCCGCGGTCATTGCCTCGATCAAGCGTGAGGGCTACGAGCCGATGGACTTTACACCCCAGCAATCCGCAGACCGCATCAAGTCCGATTTGGCTAAGTGGGGCAAGACTGTCAAAGATGCAAACATCAAGGCTGAATAAGCACACCTTGAAAAATACGTCTTGACTCACCGCATGTGCGGTGACAAATAAAAAGGGGCCACTTACACGTGGCCCCTTTCACTGCATTACTCGGGAACGACCCCGGCATCCTTGGCGACCTTGCTCCAGCGCGCCTGCTCCTGACTAATATATTGGCCAAACTGTTGCGGAGTCCATTGGGTCGGCACCGCGCTGAACTGTGCAAAGCGATCAACCACCTCTTTGGATTTCAAAGCCTTGTTGATCGCCGCATTCATTTTTACGACGATGTCTTTAGGCGTACCGGCTGGCACCACGATGCCTTGCCACGAACTGACATCGTAGCCCGCAAAACCCAACTCAATCACTGTGGGGACCTGAGGGGCCACAGCAGAACGATCCGCCGTGGTAATTGCCAAAGCTTTGACCTTGCCAGCGGCGACCTGTGGATGAATACTCGAAAACGGATCAAACAGCACTTGAATCTGCCCACCTAATAAATCCGTAATCGCGGGCGCGCTTCCCTTGTAGGGAATGTGATTCATTTTGATGCCAGCCAAGCCTGAAAAATACTCCACGGCCAAATGGATGGAGCTTCCGGCGGTGCCATAATTCAATTTTCCAGGATTCTTTTTCGCAAAGGCCACCAATTCAGACAAGGTGTTGACTGGCACCGTCGGGTTCACTGCGACTAAAAGAGGCTGAACGGCCACCATCGCGACCGGCTCAAAACTAGTGGAAGGGTTGTAGTTCAGCTTGGCCATCGTCCACTGATTGATGGCGAGTGTACTGATGTTGCCCATCAACCAGGTATAGCCATCCGGCGCGCTGCGCGCCGCGGCCTCGGCGCCGATCGCGCCACTCGCCCCCGCGCGATTTTCAACGATCACAGGCTGTTTCAGCTCCTCAGTCAGTTTGACCGACAGAGTTCTCGCCACAATATCCGTGACACCACCCGGAGGAAAGGGGACGACTAATTTGATGGGGCGATCGGGAAAAGTCTGCGCAATCGCAGAAACCGCCAATACTGAGCCCGCTAACGCTACTGCGAATTTAATTGCTTTTTTCATAGTCTCTACTCCTTGGCGCGTTGACGCGCTCGTTGCTGATGATTTATAGGTTCGTCATGCCAGCCCATTATGCATCTAAAATCGTGCCATGCTGAAATTAAAAACCAGCCCACTCAACCCGTTTAGCCAAGGTTTCGACGATGTCTTTGCCCTCCTCTTTACTGACGTCCCTCCCCGAACAACTTACCGTCGAGCAAGAACGCCCTTTTGAGGCCATCAGACTGCAGAGTCCCCTAAAAGGACCGCGACTGATCGTGACGGCCGCCGTGCATGGCAACGAGACCTGTGGCACCTTTGCCATCGAAAAACTGGTAAAGCAATTTGAAGCGGGCGAGCTCAAACTTAAACGCGGTGCGGTGACCTTTGTCCCCGTCACGAATCCTAAAGCCTATCGCTTGCAGCGACGCAACGGCGATCGCAACCTGAACCGCCGGCTGATTCCGACCGACACGCCCGTGCAATACGAAGACCACATCGCCAACTGGTTGTGCCCGCTATTGGCCGAACACGATGGACTGCTCGATCTGCACTCTTTTCAGAGCGGCGCTCAGCCCTTTGCGCTGTTTGGTCCGAAAAATAATACAGAAGCCCTCGAGCCCTTTGCCCATGCTGATATCGAAGAAGCGCTGGTCCAGAGACTTGGCTGTTCACGTTTTGTTTATGGCTGGCTTGATACCTACGCCAAAGGTATTGATCGACGCGCCGCGGAGGTGAAGGCCGGTCGTTTTAACGCAAAAGAGGTCGACATCGATACACGCTATGGTATCGGCACCACCGAATTCATGCGGTCAACAGGCGGCTGGTCTATCACGCTCGAATGCAGTCAGCACGACGATGCGGGCGGTCGCGAGGTCGCGTATCAAGCCATTCTCAATACGTTGATTTATCTTGGGCTCATCGATGGGTCGATGCCTCAGCCTGCCCAAAATGTTCAAGTCTTGGGACTCTACGATGTCTACGATCGTTTTGATATGAACGATGCTTTTGCAAAAACTTGGAAAAGTTTTGATCCTATCGCAAAAGGGGAAACCATCGGGACACGGGCCGACGGTTTTGTTTTACGCGCGGAACAGGATTGCTTTATCGTGTTTCCCAACATCAAATCGCAGCCTGGCCAGGAATGGTTTTATCTGGCTCGCGCGGGCGGTCGTTTAGGACGTTAAGCGCCTTGCTGATTGAGTAACCACTGCGCGAGCACTTCTGTCGCCAGCATAAAATCCTCTGTCGCCATCGCCTCTTCGGGGTGGTGGCTACCATTAGGATTACGAATAAAAATAAACCCGAACGGAATACCCGCCGCGCAAAACGCGGCTGAATCATGTGAGGCAGGACTCGGTAAATCACAACAGGGCAAGGACAAGGCCTTGGCACAATCTCTCAATTGTTGCGTCAGGGCAGGATCGGCCTGTGCTACCTCGGCGCTAGCACGCGGACCTAGATCAATCGTCACGCCTCGCTTTTTCTCTACATGTTTAACAAGCGCAAGAAAAGCTGCCTCTAGCTCCACGAGATCGGGCTTGGCATAGGCCCGTACATCCAGACTCATACAGAACTCGCCGGGAACGACCGTTAAGCCATGACGCTCTGCATTTGTATGAAACTCGCCTACAGTACAGGCCATCAAGCGCCCTTGGCGCTCCCACTCGGCCCATAAAGCATCCAGCCCGAGCGCAAGATCCGCCCCCGCAAGCGAAGCATCGTGCCGAAAGCGACGTCCTAGACCAACATGACCGTACTCGCCTTTGATGCGTATTTTTGGATAGCGAAAATTGCCAGGTACTCCGGTACCAATCGCGATCGGAAAACCCGTCAACGCCAGACTCGGCGCCTGCTCGATATGGACTTCCATGAACGCCCGCACATTCTTGGATGACAAAAATGTTTCGCCGCGCTTGACCGCCTCGGGATCGCCTCCCGCCTCAGTCAGATGCTGCGCCAAGGTGCGCCCAGTATCGATACGCGTCGCTTGCAAGGCCTCCGCCTGCAAACGCCCCAGTGCGCCACGACTGCCGATGTAGGAGACTTGAAACCAGATACTCTCCTCAGCCCGGACACCCATCACCATGACATCGCAAGGCAACTGAATGCCCGCCTGCTTGAGTGCTTGTACGGCAATCAGACCCGAAACCACACCCGCAGCCCCGTCAAAATTGCCACCCCCCGCCACAGAGTCGAGATGCGAACCAATCACGATCGCAGGCAAACTGCGGTCCGCACCAGGCAACACCATATAGGTGTTACGCATATGATCATGACGCACCTCTAGACCGATCTCGGTCGCATGTTGCGCCAGCAACACATGCGCGAAGGCTTCACCCGCCCCATAGGTATCCCGCGTGACGCCTCCGCGGACATGGTCTAGACTGCCCTGACGCAACGCATCGAACAAAGCTTGAGCCTGCGTATGGAGTTGATCGACTATTCTCACGTATCACCCTAGGAAGAAACTGGTTTGAACATTTTCGCACTTTTGATTGTCGGACTTGGCGCCTCGATCGCGCCGCTCGATTTTTCCGTCAATGTTGCGTTCCCTGCTATTACACAAGCCTTTGGGCTCGATACGCAAGCGATACGTTGGATACCTCTGAGCTATGTGCTGACCTATGGCGTCCTGGTCATCGGCTTTGGCGCCCTCGGGGACCGCGTCGGACACCTCCGCGTTTTTAGGTTAGGCCTCATCATGGGCATTGTGGCCCTGACGCTCTGCGCGGTCGCACCAAACTACCCCTGGCTGATCTTTGCACGCGTGCTGCAAGGCATCAGCATGGCTCTTACACTCTCTTGCGCACCCGCGCTCGTCACGTTTTTATACGCCGAACACGACCGTACTCGTGCCCTCTCTGCCTACGGCAGTATGACCTCGATCGCAAGTCTGATCGCACCGCTCGCAGGCGGCCTCAGTATCGCGCTGATGGGCTGGCCTGGCGTGTATTGGTATCGCGTGCCACTGGCCTTGTTAGCACTCGCAGCCTTACCGCGCATTCAAGCCCGCCTGCGACATCGCCCCACCACGACGACCACCCAAAAGAGAGCCTCGACGTTTTGGTTGTTAATCGATATTTTCAAAACATCCCCCCCTTTCATCTGGATCAATGCCATCAGCGCGGCCGTTCAAATGGGAAGCTTTACGATTCCCCTGCTCGTTCCTTACTACTTGTCAAAAGTCGCGCATTGGGGTCCCACCGAGTCTGGTGTGGTGCTGGCGATATGGGCCTTGGGGACACTCCTCGGCTCTGCGCTGGCGGCAACGATCGCTCGCCAGATCGGTACAAATCGCGCGGCACTACTCGCAGGCTGGCTATGCGCGACGGGACTCGTGATGACGGCCTTTTGGTCTATCGATATCGCTTTACCACTACTCTTTGGTGCAGTCTTCATCCACGGCACAGGTCTGGGTTTATTTCAAGTGTCTTACTCAGACTGGGTCGTCCGGACCTTGCCCATTCAAGCACGAGGCGTTGCGGGCGGACTGACTGTGTTCACCCGGACCATTGGCGTGGTTAGCGCGGCATTACTATGGCTGTGGTTGCTTGAGCAAGTCCGTCTGGAGGCACTCACCGCAGGCCTCAGCCTGGAGAGCGCGTTTCTGAAAGGCTTTCAATTTATCTGCTGGCTTTCAGCCACCCTCATCGCCCTCACCCTGATCGCCAGCGGCTTTGTCAATCGAGATGTTAAAACAATCCCTTAGCCTTAGCCGCTGCAATACGTTCCTCACTAAAACCAATCGAGCGTAGCACCTCGTCGCCATGCTGATTCAACGCCGGCCCGGTCGAGCGAATTTGACCTGGCGTTCCTGACAATCTGGGAATGATATTGTGCATTTTGACAGTCCCTAAATCGTCATCAGGCACCTCGACAATCACCTCGCGTTTTTGGACATGATCATCGGCCAACAACTGCTTGATGTCATAGACGGGTGCTGCAGTGACCCCAGCTTGGTGAAAGCGTTCCAACATGTCGGTTTGGCTAAATTTACTGATTTCAGCTTGTATCGCCTCATCTAACGCTTCGACGTTGATGATCCGTTGCTCATTGGTTTTGAAGCGCGGGTCGTCAATCATCTCTGGACGACCAATCGCGCGCATCGTCTTTTCAGCCATCGACTGTGTGGCCGCTGACATCGCGATCCACTTGCCATCCGCGCTCTGATAGGTGTTGCGAGGCGCATTGGTCGGCGCACGATTACCGCGACGCTGTTGAATCACACCACAATGCTGATACTCGGCCGCCGCCGGACCAAGAATGGAAATCATCGACTCATAAATCGACAAATCGATCACCTGCCCTCGACCGCCATGGCGTTCGCGACTAAACAGCGCAAACATGGTGGCGGACGTACCGTACAAAGCCGTAGTCATATCCGCAAGCGGCAGTGGCGGCAAGGTCGGAGGGCCATCCGGCATACCTGTCATGTGTGCGAAACCACTCATTGATTCAATCAATGTGCCAAAGCCGGGGCGAGAACTATAAGGACCCGTCTGCCCCCAACCTGAGGCGCGCACCAGCACCAGTCCTGGATTGAGTTTGAGTAAGACCTCGGGAGAAAGCCCCCAGCTTTCAAGCTTGCCGGGGACGAAACCCTCAATCATCACATCGAAATGCGGAATCATCTCGAGCAAGATGTCCCGCCCTTCTTGAACAGACAGGTTCAAGGTCATGCTCTTTTTATTGCGAGCGTAGACCTTCCACCAAAACTCTTTTTTTTCGACTGCCCAGCCGCGCAAGGGATCGCCCTTGCCGGGCGCTTCGATCTTGACCACCTCGGCGCCAAAGTCGCCAAGCAGTGTGCCTATACAGCCGCCTGCTACGAGTCTTGCGCAGTCAAGCACCTTGATACCTTCGAGTGGCAGTGGCCGAGCACTCGCCGCTGCACCTGCAGATGAAGTATGTGACTCTGAAGTTTGGGTGTTATTTGTATATTGTGGAGCGTCGGACATCGTCATGATTAGTCTGCGAGTTTCAAGGCACGGGCAAGATCCAGAAGTTTCTGGGAATTTTTAACCATGGCATAGTCGATCAACTTACCCTCGACACGGATCGCACCAACGCCCTCAGCTTCGGCTTTGGCAAAACTGTCTACGACCAGTCGTGCATACGCGATCTCGTCAACTGAAGGAGAGAACACTGCATTCGCCATCGCAATTTGATTAGGATGAATGACGGCTTTACCCTGAAAACCCAAACCCTTGGCCTGCAGACAATCCGCCTCAAAGCCGGCGGCATCCGTCACATCAAAAAAGACCGTATCCACCGGCGGACGGATCCCGGCCGCGCGACACGCCAACGCCGTTTGGATTTTGCCATTCACCAGATGCGGACCGACGTTAGAAGTCGGAATACCTAAGTCTCCAGTATAGTCACCGGCGCCAAACATCAGCGTGGATAAACGTCCACCCCCAGCCGCGATTTCCTCGGCACGCAACACACCACGCGCAGTCTCTAAAATCCCGCACATCGTGATTTGGCCATGAGGCAAGCCTTCGGCGCGAGACAACTCGTCAATCATGGCGCTTGCAATCCGGACCATTTCAGCGGACTCCGCCTTGGGCAACACAATCCCAGCGAGCCCGCCTGTACAGACAGCACGCAAGTCCTCGGCGGTCATGCCTGTCATGAAGTCGTTGACGCGCACATACACTTGGCGCTCCGGTGATACGGATTTGACGAGCTGATTCAACATCTGACGTGCTTTAGGCTTTTCTGACAAGGCCACAGCATCCTCAAGATCAAGAATCAACGCATCAGCCGCAGATTGCACGGCTTTTTCGCACTTTCGTGCATCCATACCCGGGGCAAACAACCAGGTGCGAATGGGCTTTACCAACGACGACATGAACAGCTCCTAGAAAACCTTCAATTATGGACTGAATTATTCGATCTTCAAGTTGTTTTCGCGAATAACTTTGCCGAAATTCACGGAAGACTCTTGCATCCACTTGGCAAGCGCTTGAGGCGTCATCGGAACGGGCTTGGCACCTTGGGAAGAAATTCGTGCGACAACTTCAGGGTCTTTGAGAATCGCATTAATCTCTGCATTGAGCTTAGCGATAACTGGAGCGGGCGTCCCGGAGGCTACTAGCACGCCTTGCCAACTACCGCTGTCTGCCGCAGGCAGCTTGAGCTCGCCATAGGTCGGAACGTTAGGCAAGGACTCAAAGCGCTTATCTCCCGTGACGGCGAGAGCAACAAGCTGATTATTTTTGACATAGGGCAAGGTTGCGGTAGAGCCATTCACGATCACATTGGCCTCACCCGCTAGGACAGCATTAATCGCTGCCGAGCCTCCTTTGTAGGGCACGGTAACCCACTGGAGGCCCCAGTGTTTCGCTAGCTCGAGGCCGACAATTTGGTTGCCTGATCCTATACCCGCATGTGCAAATACCAACTTATCCGGATTTTTCTTGCCAAATGCAAGGAGCTCTGCGACGGTTTTGACGCCCAGTTTAGGATTGACTGCCAACAAGTAGGGAGAAAAACTGATCATTGAAACAGGCGCCAAGTCCTTGACTGGGTTGTAAGTCAAGGTCGTGTACAAGTGAGGAGCGACCGCGAGCGAGGAGAGATCCATCAATAAAAGCGTATGTCCATCAGGATCTGATTTTGAGACGATCGACGCACCCAAATTCCCTGCGGCACCAGGGCGATTTTCAACGACGACGGTCTGTTTGAGC
>JBILJA010000156.1:0-5362 GCA_044368775.1 Burkholderiaceae bacterium | reverse complement strand
CTACCTCGGCACGCGCACCGCGCGTCTGCAAGACCAAAATCGGAAACAAAATCGTCCACGGCAAGACGTCCGCCAACATGAACAGCCAGATGGTGCCGTAGGGATAGTCATGCGCCGAACCGTACAAGTCACCTGTCCAGCCAGGAGTCACGAATCGATGGAAATGCTCTCCCACGATAAAGTAATTAATAAAACCAGGTGAGCGAAACTCGGCGATGACATACCAGGGCAAAGCGATCGCAAGCGTCACCAGCACACCACGGATCCAAGGCAAGTCCCGCCAGATCGTACGCAGATTGCCTGACACCAAGGCCCAGATTCCGCAAGGCAGACCCGTCAACACCACACCCACCGGCCCTTTGGCGAGCAAGGCGATCCCAAGACCAATAAACAGTAACCAGCGCTCCGATCCACGCCGCGAGAGATCGCCATGCAGGCCATTCCAGAAGCCCCGCATGGCCAACGTGGTCCCGACCACCAGGGCCATGTCCATCATCACCATGCCCGAAGCCAAAAAGAACATCACCGAGCCAAGCAGCAGCGCAATCGCATACGTCGCGCCCGTCGAACCACTGCGGGGTCGCATCCCCCAGAGGATCCAAAGCACGACCATCCCCGCTAGCCAATGCGGAAAACGGGCGGCGAATTCATTGATACCGAACAGCTTGAAACTCAGGGCCGATATCCAGAACGCCAAAGGTGGCTTGCCCCAGAACGGCACATCGTAGGTAAACCAAGGGGTCACCCAATCGTTGAGCTCCACCATCAGACGCGAAATTTCACCATAGCGCGCTTCGGTCGTATCCATCAAAGGCGAAAAGCCCAGCAGCAACAAACGCACGAGAGCGGCAGCAAAAATAAACCAGAGTAAGTTTCGGTATGTCATAGCCAACAGAAAAGAAACGTCAACGAATACGTTGCCACACTTTAGTGCGGCGTTTAAGTGAATCAAAGCATTTTAAGCGGATACTATGACGCATGCGTCCTCATAGCGTTTTCGAGCTTTTATTGTTGTCCTTTTTCTGGGGCAGCTCTTTTCTATTGATTCAAGTCGGCGTTGCCGAGTTTGGACCCGCACCCCTCATCTTTTTGAGAACGATGCTTGCCGGACTGGTGCTCCTGCTTGTGCTTTCTTTTAGGCGCGAAGTCTGGATGCTGCTTCGACACTGGAAAAATTTTGTCCCGCTTGGCATCTTGGATTCCAGCCTGCCCTACATGCTCTCGGCCTACGCTGCGCTTCATATCCCTTCGGGGACGATCTCGGTCATTAATGCGGTGACTCCACTCTGGGGAGCACTCGTGGCCTGGCTATGGTTGGGTATTCGTCTGACTGTGACGAGCGTGTTGGGCTTGCTGATCGGACTGCTCGGGATCACATTTCTGGTCTGGGACCGTTTCGAACTGGCGATGAGCGACTCCACACTGGCACTTTCTGCCGCCATCTTGGGTCCTGTCTGCTATGCCTTGTCTGCTTGCTATGCCAAAAAATATCTCTCTTCGTTTAGTCCATTTGTGAATGCAACGGGCTCCTCACTCACGAGCGGTGTGCTGCTTTTACCCCTAGCGTGGTTCTGGTGGCCGACCGAACCAGTGAGCGGGACAGCTTGGGGGGCCGCCCTGGTGCTCGCGGTGCTCTGCTCGGCCGTCGCTTATGTTCTGTACTATCGTTTGATCCAGCATATCGGACCGGCGCGCGCGATGACCGTGTCCTATCTCGTGCCAGTGGTCGGACTTTTCTGGGGCTGGACTCTCATGGACGAGCACTTCGGGCTGCACACGTTGTTTGGAGTGGTACTCATTTTTACCGGCTTGGCGCTCGCTAACGGCTTACTTTCAAAGCGCGCTCAATCATCAAGCTAACCGACTTCGGTTAATCAACCACACCAGTGACAGCATCACCGGCACCTCAACCAACACACCCACGACCGTTGCCAAGGCTGCGCCCGAGTTCAATCCAAACAAGGAAATCGCGACCGCGACAGCCAACTCAAAGAAATTAGAAGTCCCGATCAAGCAGGCTGGGCCCGCGATATTTTTAGGCAGTTTGAGCCACCGTGCACCCAGCCAGCTCAACGCAAAAATGCCATAGGTCTGCAAAATCAAGGGAATGGCAATCATACCGATCACCAGCGGTTGCGCCACGATCGTATGAGCTTGGAAGCCAAACAACAAGACAACAGTCGCGATCAACCCCACAATTGACCAAGGCTTAAGCGCGGCCACAAAGCCCACGACGGCTGTAGACGACTTGCGCATCAACAACTCGCGCGTCAGCACCCCTGCGATCAGTGGTAACACCACATACAACAGCGTCGAGAGCAACAAGGTTTCCCAGGGAACGGTCAAAGACGTGACGCCCAGCAAAAACGCTGCAATCGGAGCAAACGCAAACACCATTACAAGGTCATTGACCGAGACCTGCACCAAGGTGTAACTGGCATCGCCTTTGACCAGTTGACTCCAGACAAACACCATCGCCGTACAGGGCGCTACACCCAGCAAGATCATGCCAGCGATGTACTCACTCGCGGTCTGCGGATCGACCCAGGGCGCAAAAATATATTCGAAAAAGAGGACCCCGAGCGCAGCCATCGTAAAAGGCTTGATCAACCAATTGACCACCAAGGTCAGCAATAGCCCGCGGGGCTTTTGACCGACTTGCTTGATCGACGACCAGTCGATCTGAATCATCATGGGATAAATCATGATCCAGATCAGGACCGCGACAACGAGGTTGACATGGGCAAACTCCAGCCCCGCAATCACGGTGAACGCGTCTGGGGCCCATAAACCGAGACCCACACCTGCCAAAATACCCAAACCCACCCAGACGGTTAAAAAACGCTCAAACAAACCCAAAATACGACCCCTAGAAGAAAGACCTCCCAAAGCGAGAGCGTCAAATAAGGAATAGTCACTATACACACCCCGGATGACATTTAAAGCTCTGTCAGGGAGATCAGGACGGCGCCCCTCTGAGCTACGATTACAATGCCAGAATTGGGTTTTTTTAAGCATTGAAATCAATGACCTATAGCGTCAAAGAAATTTTTTACACGCTGCAAGGCGAAGGACTGCGCGCCGGACGGCCCGCGGTCTTTTGTCGTTTCACCGGCTGTAATCTCTGGACCGGACGCGAAGAAGACCGGTCTACTGCCGTCTGCAAGTTTTGCGATACGGACTTTATCGGCACGGACGGTACGCTTGGCGGCAAGTTTCAAGACGCCCACGCGCTCGCCGAACAGATCGCCGCGCTCTGGCCTGCGGGACACGCGCACCAGTATGTCGTGTTGACCGGAGGCGAGCCCCTCCTGCAAGTCGATCAAGCTCTCATCGAAGCCCTGCATACCAAAGGCTTTGAAATCGCTGTTGAGACCAATGGCACGCTCGAGGCCCCAACAGGCATCGACTGGATTTGCGTAAGTCCCAAAGCCGGCGCCCCCTGGGTCCAGCGCGAAGGACATGAGCTCAAGCTCGTCTTTCCTCAACCCACACTCATGCCCGACGACCTGGGTTCCAGCCGCTTTGAGCACTATCTGCTCCAGGCGATGGATGGTCCAGATCGGCTAGCCAACACACGAGCCGCGATTGCCTATTGCCAGAGCCATCCGTCCTGGCGTCTATCCGTGCAAACACACAAAGTTTTAGAGATCCGTTGATGAGCGCAACCCAACCCCAAGATAACAACCCCAACGGAGATACTCCTAGGTACGAGCTTTCGCAGCGCTTTTACTTTGAGGCCGCGCATACTTTGCGCCGAGCGATCGAAACCGAAGGCAGTCTGCGCATACACGGCCACACTTACGAGGCCGAAGTCACCGTCTCAGGCTATGCCGATCCCAAGACAGGCATGTTGGTCGATTTGGGCTACCTGAGGCAACAAGTCGCGCGCGTGAAAGAAATGCTGGACCATCGCTTTCTAGATGAGATTGAACACCTCGGTCCGGCAACGCTTGAAAATCTCTGTGGCTTTATCAGAAAACAGTTAAAGCCCGCTCTGCCTCAACTGTCCTCTGTCATGGTCGAGCGCAAAGCGAGCGGCGATCGTTGCGTGCTGAGAGAAACATAAACTCAGCGTAACGGCAATCTCGGCGTCGTCATCGACTCCGGTTTCAAAATGTCATCGAGCTTTTCAGCGGTGAGCAGACCACGCTCCAACACAATATCGTAGACTCGCTTACCCGTCAGGAGCGCTTCTTGCGCGACTTCGGTCGCATGCTGATAACCGATATAGGGGTTCAAGGCTGTGACCAAGACGATCGATCGGTCAAACAACTCTTTAATCCTCGATTCATTGGCCGTGATCCCGCGCACACACTTGTGCTCAAGAGTATGAAAGGCATTCGTTAAGTGCGTGACACTGCGAAACATCGAGTACGCGATGACAGGCTCAAAGGCATTGAGTTGCAACTGACCCGCCTCAGCTGCAAAACTGATCGTGACATCATTGCCGATCACCTCGTAGGCGACCTGATTGACCACCTCGGGGATGACAGGATTGACCTTGCCTGGCATGATGCTCGAACCCGCCTGAACCGCCGGCAGATTGATTTCACCAATCCCCGCGCGGGGTCCGCTCGACAACAAACGCAGGTCGTGACAGATCTTGGAAATCTTGACAGCAATCCGCTTGAGTATCCCTGACATTTGAACAAAAGCACCACAATCTTGCGTTGCCTCGATGAGATTAGGGGCCGTCTCAAGAGGCAATCCTGTGATGTTCACCAAATGATCTCTCACTTTTTGAGCATACGCCGGATGTGTATTAATCCCGGTACCGATCGCCGTCGCACCCAAATTAATTTCACAAATCAGGGGCAAGGCCTCACGCAATCTCAACACATCTTCGCCCAACATCACCGCATAGGTTCGAAACTCTTGCCCCAAGGTCATGGGGACGGCATCCTGTAATTGTGTGCGACCGACCTTGATGATGTCTTTGAATTCCTCGGCCTTTAGCTCGAAGGCTTCTTGCAAACTCAACATTCGCGTGAGTAAACGTTGACAACCGCGATAGGTGGCGAGCTTGAGAGAGGTTGGATAGACATCGTTGGTCGACTGACTCATATTGACGTCTTCATTAGGATGTAAAAACTCGTATTGCCCGCGCTTGTGTCCCAACAATTCCAAGGCGCGGTTGGCAATCACTTCATTGGCGTTCATATTGGTCGATGTGCCCGCACCGCCCTGGATCAAATCTACGACGAATTGCTCGTGAAGATTTCCCTGAAGAATCTCTCGGGAAGCCGCCACAATGGCCTCGCACTTCTTGGCGTCCAGCATCCCCAGTTCTTGATTCGTCAACGCCGCAGCGATTTTGATTTCAGCGAGCGCACGCACCAAGTCCGGATAGTGCGAGATC
>JBILJA010000153.1:0-5443 GCA_044368775.1 Burkholderiaceae bacterium | reverse complement strand
GAGTCAAGCACGATCAATTCATCCACCCACTGCAAGGTGCTGAGACATTGAGCGAGATGAGCCTCTTCGTTTTTGACGATGATGACTGCAGACACCGTACTCATGAATGATGATGACCTTATGCTGTGAATGATGCCGCTCAAGATAGGTATAACAATAACACTAAGGAATCCGTGCTAACACGTTTGCAGCGATCCGCGGGGGGGGTCATCGCGTCGCGCGTTCGAGTTCACCTAGCCAACGCAGCGCGTAGATGCGATCCGACCCGCACATTTCCTCTGATGGCTGCAGTCCGCCACAAAATGCGGGGCGCTCCGGCTGACCAAAGATCGCGCAGCGGAAGTCTGCTTGCAAATGAATACACGGCACACCCGCTGGCTTGCCGTGCGGCATCCCTGGAATCGGGCTCGTAATGGAGGGTGCGATGCAACAGGCACCGCAATGTCTGTCACTGCAAGTGATCGGCATCAAGAAAATCAGGCAAAGCCACGACAGAAATACCGTCTTCGACCAGCGCCTCTCGCTCCTCGGGGGTGGCCGTTCCACGGATCGGGCGCTCTTCGGACTCACCTTCGTGAATGCGACGGGCTTCTTCGGCGAAACCAGAACCGACATTTTCAGTATTGCGGACTAATTCTCGCATCTGTTGCATGATGGCAGCCTGGATTTGAGCCAACTGGAGAGCCTCCGGCGAAGAGGCCACGACGGTTTCACGCGAGGCACTTGCACCAGCGCCAGCACCCGTACCCGCACCGTTTGAGGCGCGAGACTCGGCATCAAAATGCCCTACATTTAGCCTAGGGGCTGACAAACGCTTTTCAATGGTGGCGCTGTGACACATTGGACAGGTCAGCAGCCCACGGGTTTGCTGCGAGTCATAATCCTCATGCGAGCCGAACCAACCTTCAAAAAGGTGACCATGCTCACACTGCAAATCGAAAACTTTGAGTCCCATACACCTAATCTGAGGGCAGTATTGATAATTACAAGTTTTACAAAGTATAACGGACTCACTCTCCTCACCCACCGATCACCCCAAACGAGGCACAGCAGCGAGTAACTCTCGGGTGACAGAGCTCTTGGGCGCCTGAAGGACTTGCGACGCATCGCCAAACTCCACGACCCTGCCTGCCTCCATCACCGCGACGCGGTCGGCTAAATACTCCACCACGCCAAAGTTATGCGTAATAAATAAGTAAGCCATGCCTGTTTCTTTTTGTAAATCCGTCAATAAATCAAGGATTTGAGCTTGTACCGAAACATCCAGTGCAGACGTAGGCTCATCTAAAATCAAGACTGCTGGTTCAACTGCCAACGCACGGGCAATCGCGATGCGTTGTCGCTGACCACCAGAAAACTCATGCGGATAACGATCTCCGGCATCCGAGGGCAAACCGACTCGCGCTAATAGTGCAGATATACGCAGAGACTGTTCAGTTGCATTCCACTCAGGTCGTAAGGCCGCGATCCCTTCTTGCAAAATCTCCCGCACTCGCATGCGCGGATCAAGGGAGGCGAAAGGATCTTGAAACACAATCTGAATGCGGCGGCGCAGTGCTTTCATCTCTGAGCGAGAGGCCGTCAAGAGATTCTGTTCACCGAGCCGAGCTACACCAGCAATCACGGCTGATGCATCAATCAATCTCAATAACGCCTTTGCAACCGTTGTCTTGCCGCAACCTGAGGCACCGACGAGTGCCAATGTTTCGCCACGTTGAAGTGAGAAACTCACTCCCTGAACAGCTTGATTCATGCCCACTTGTCTGCGCAACAAACCCTTGCGAATGGGATATCCAATCTCTAATTGCTCCACCACAAGCGCGGGCGTCTGATTAACGACGTTCGCAGAGGACTTCACCGGAGCGTCACCAGCACGCGAAGTCGTATCCGGTATGGGAGCACGATTGATATCGGTCTCTGTCACCGAAGGACTCAGAGGCTGTCCCCGCTTTGCAAACGTCGGGATCGCAGCAAATAATTCTCGTGCGTAGGGATGTTTAGGGGCTTTGAAAAACTGATCAGCAGGCGCGGTCTCAACAATTTCACCGTAACGCATCAAGGCAACGGTATCGGCCACATCACGCACCACAGCCAAATCATGCGTGATCAACAACACCGCCATACCAAGCTCTTGCTGAATATCGCGAATCAAGCCCAAGACCTGTGCCTGCACGGCCACATCCAGCGCCGTTGTAGGTTCATCGGCAATCAACAATTCCGGCTCTGCAGCCAAGGCAATCGCGATCATGATGCGTTGCTTTTGTCCCCCAGAAAATTGAAAAGGATAATCATCCATTCGCTGCTCAGAATCAGGAATCCCCACGCGCTGCAACCACTGCACTGCTCGACTCCGCGCCGCAGCGCCCCGCAAATCCGTATGTGTGACAATCGCCTCACACAACTGATCGCCCACACGCAAAACTGGATTAAGACTTGTTCCAGGTTCCTGAAAAATCATACCCGCGCGACCGCCCCGCACGCCTCGCATCGAGGACTCAGACAAGGTGTTGATGTCGACGCCACCCACGACAACACTGCCTTGCGTCACGCGCAAGGCCTCTGGCAACAGTCTCATCAGCGCAAGCGCCGTCATACTTTTTCCAGAACCAGACTCGCCCACGAGGGCAAAGGTTTCACCACGATGCACGGTCAATGCGAGGGCTTGCACGGCATGACGCCAGGCCTCGCCGGTATCAATCACTACATCAAGATCTTGCACGTTGAGGATCGCAGTCTCGGCATGCTGATCTCTGGGTGAAGAGGTGTTTGATATCGCCTCACCAGTCTGAGTCGCACTGTTCCCCTTAAAAAGATTAAAGCGTCTCGGGCGAAACATCCTCGAGCGAGGATCAAACGCATCACGCACCGCATCGGCAAATAAATTCGCGGCCAACACCAAAGCCAGCATAAAAATAAAAGCCGCGAGCAAATTCCACCAGATCATGGGGTCACGCGACATTTCGAAGCGCGACTTTTCGATCATGGAACCAAAAGAATTCATACTCGGATCGACACCAATACCAAGGTAGGACAACACCGCTTCGTACAACACCAAACCGGAAAACTCCAGCACCACCGTGATCAAGACGATGTGCATCAAGTTGGGCAACAAGTGACGCGCCATGATGCGCCAGTTAGAAATCCCAAACGCACGCGCAGCCTGAACGTATTCGAGTTCACGCAGCTTGAGCGCCTCAGCACGCAGAAGCCGACAGAGCCCAGCCCAGCCCGTCAGACCTAAAATCATGCAGAGCAAAAAGAGGCGCAGGTCCGCACGCTGAGCGGCCGTTGGAAACAATCCCGGATGCGTATCAATATAGACCTGCATCATCAACACACAGGCAGCGATCAACAGCACGCCCGGAATCGAGGTGAGCGTCGTGTAGACGTACTGGATCACATCATCGATCCAGCCTTTGAAATATCCCGCTGAAATACCAAAAATCAGTGCTGGCGGCAGCATCGCGACCGTCGTCAGACTGCCGATAATCCAGGCAGTACGAATACTTTTTATAGCTTGCCACAACACATCGTTGCCCGTGCGGTCCGTACCAAGGACGTGATACCCCGTTGCTAAACCAAACACCACACCCAGCAACAGGCAAAGCACAAAGACCGTACCTAGCATTGCTCGCCAGGGGAGCTCGGTCTCTGCTCGAACAATCTGTCTAAAGACCTCCGTGCGTGACCCCTGCCCCACGCACAACATCGTCAAACCAGAAAGCATCAGTGCAACCACAAGACCCGCCAATAAGCCCAGACCCGCACGGTGCGCCACATCACTACTCCATTGAGCAGTGGGATCTGTCAGATGTCGACCACCAAAACGCAACCGTGGAAAATCTCGCGTGGGTACGCCTCCCTCTTGCAACACAGACTCTTTTGTGAACTGTAGCCAAGCCAAAGGCGCTGAATACGTTTTCTCTGGCCGAACAAAGGCAGTGTCTTCAAGCAACACGTCCAACACTGAAACGACCTTGGGCGCGTAAACCGGTGAGGCATTTGCAGGCGCGCCTGCCACAGGCGGCAAACGCGGCTGAAAATGCATGGAGTCGAGCAAACCAATGACAACAAAGACAGAAAGGATCACGGCTGAACACATCGCAGGCGCGCTGCGCGCCACTCTTGACCACGTCGACCGTAAGTTGCGGGATCGCGAGACATGCCAGGCATAGAGTATGGTCGCAGCAAACAGTGCGAAGATTGCGATATCGGTCCAGAGGAAAACAATTTTAGGCATGGTGGCTACTCAAAACGCACGCGCGGATCTGCGAGTGTGTAAGAAATATCCGCCAGAATCAAACCAACGATATAAAGGCTCGCACCCAAAAACACCATGGCGCGCACCACTGAAAAATCTTGCGCACCGATTGCATCGATGGTGTAGCTCCCGAGGCCCGGGATACCAAAAAACGACTCTGCAATCAGACTGCCCATAAACAGCAGAGGCAAGGCGGAAACCGTACCCGTCAAGATCGGTAACATCGCATTGCGCAGCACATGCTTAAACAATACGACCCGCTCGCTCAAGCCGCGAGCCCGAGCGGTACGCACATAGTCCTTGCTCATTTCCTCGAGAAACAAACTGCGATAAAAGCGCGCCTCAGGCCCCAGCCTAGAGATGATTGCAACCAAAATCGGCAAAGCTAAAAACTTAATCGTATCCAACCCCCAAGCGAAACCTGAGTAAGGCACTAGACGTAATATTTTTGAAAATAACCACTGTCCCGCAATGATGTAAAACAGTCCAGAGATCGAGAGCATGAACACACATAAGACGACACCCCAAAAATCAAGGCGCGTAGTGCGGAAAAACACCAATGACAAGGAAAATGCGATGCTGACGAGCAGTCCAAGAATAAAAGTCGGGATCGCCAATGCAAGGCTTGGCCACATCCGCACACCAATTTCACGCCCAATATCACGACCCTCATCCGAGGCACCAAAATCGAATTTCAATAGCGGGACTGAGCGTTGATAAAAAATAGTGTCGGTATATTTTTTGAGCCCAGAGGCCTCGGTATTTAAAAAGAGGGGTTTGTCGTAGCCACGATCGGCCTTCCATTTTTCGACAGCATCGGCGCTCACGCGCTGACCGCCAATCGCGAGACGGGCCATATCATCGGGCGTATTTACTGCAAAAAACAACACAAAAGTAAACACATTGACGCCGATTAAGATCAACGCGCCATACATCAATCGTCGAAAAATATAAGCAATCATGTGCGCATCTCCTGCGAGTGAGCTGATTTCGCTTGATCATGCAAGACGTGCTCGCCAAACGCATTGAGACGCTCCTGTCTACGCAGCACCCTCCACGCAGGCCAGACAACAGCAGCCAGCAAAGCGATCAACGCCCCCAGTGGCCACCAACTCGGAGGATTCCACTCGGCAATCTTCTTGGCCCGAAGTTCAGAATCGATTTTCATGTACTGCAAGCTAT
>JBILJA010000152.1:0-5453 GCA_044368775.1 Burkholderiaceae bacterium | reverse complement strand
TTTTGGGCCTTGGCTCGTGCCGCATGATCCTTTTCAGTCGTCCATCATGAAGCGGCTCAAGCCCATCGGTTTTCCTGACCATCTATTGGGTACCGATGAGTTAGGTCGCGACATGTTGAGCCGCCTCGTAGTAGGCACCAAGCTCTCCTTGTTTATGGGCATTACACCTGTGATCCTGGCATTTGGCATTGGTTCTGTCATTGGCTTGATCGCCGGTTATGCCGGTGGCAAAATCAACACGGTGATCATGCGTACGATCGACGTGTTTTATGCCTTTCCCTCCGTGCTCTTGGCGATTGCGCTCTCCGGTGTCTTGGGTGCGGGTATCACCAACTCGCTGATCTCACTGACCATCGTCTTCATCCCTCCCATCGCACGCGTGGCGGAAAGCGTAACCACACAGATCCGAGGTCGTGACTTTGTCGATGCAGCCCGTGCCTCAGGTGCAAACGCATTCACAATCGTGCGTGTACACGTCTTGGGTAACGTCTTGGGACCCATTTTTGTCTACGCGACAAGCTTGATCGCCGTGTCCATGATTTTGGCCTCCGGCCTGAGCTTTCTGGGCTTGGGCGTTAAGCCTCCAGAGCCTGAGTGGGGCCTGATGCTCAATACGCTTCGCACTGCGATCTATATTCAACCCTGGATCGCCGCCCTACCCGGCGTGATGATTTTTGTGACCTCGATTGCTTTTAACCTGCTCTCGGATGGCCTGCGTACCGCCATGGAGATCAAGAACTAATGAATACCACTGTGAAAAACAATACGGATGTCGGCGGTCAGGCGCAGCCCCTGCTGATGGTTAAAAACTTGATCAAGCACTTTGCGCTGAAAAAAGACATGCTCGGTCGAGGTGGCGGTGTAGTGCGCGCCGTGGATGGTATCGATTTTATGGTTCGCAAAGGAGAAACACTTGGCGTGGTCGGCGAGTCGGGCTGTGGAAAGTCGACAACCGCTCGTTTGCTGATGAATCTCATCACACCCGATAACGGCGACATCATTTTTGACGGGATATCCGTTGGGAGTCGTGAACTTTCGCTCAAAGAATTTCGCCGTCAAGCGCAAATGGTGTTTCAAGACAGTTACGCCTCGCTTAATCCACGCCTCACGATAGAAGACTCGATTGCATTCGCTCCGCAAGTTCATGGCGTCTCAAAAGATGAGTCGATCGAACGCGCGCGTGATTTGCTTAGACGCGTCGGTCTTGATCCCGTCCGCTTTGCGGAACGCTATCCCCACGAACTTTCCGGGGGTCAGCGTCAACGTGTGAATATTGCGCGCGCCCTGGCGTTGCAATCGCGACTGATTATTTTGGATGAGGCCGTTTCAGCGCTTGACAAGTCTGTCGAAGCACAAGTACTGAATTTGCTGCTCGATCTCAAAGAAGACTTTGGTCTGACCTACGTCTTTATCAGCCATGACTTGAACGTGGTGCGTTACATCTCGGATCGCGTGATGGTGATGTATCTGGGGCAGGTGGTGGAGATCGGTGACTGTGAGACACTTTTTGAGACGCCTCAACATCCCTACACGCGAGCGTTGCTGTCCTCAGTGCCCTCGATGGACCCGGACAACCGTACGGAGGAACCCCCTCTGGCCGGCGACCCTCCAAACCCAATCAATCCTCCCTCAGGCTGCCGTTTTCACACGCGTTGTGTGCATGCCCAACCGGTCTGTTCAGAAAAAATGCCTCCTCTGGCCATGAGCAAAGACGGGCACGGTGTGGCTTGCCTCATGCATGTCGTCAACAGTGGTCACACTGAGGCGCCCAAAGCCGCTCAGGAGGTCGCATCATGACTCAAGAAAAACCTTTTATTGATATTCGCAATCTGACTGTCACGTTTACTGGCGGTCGTAAACCCGTCCGCGCCGTTTCGGGAGTCAACCTGTCCGTCAAACGTGGCGAAGTCGTTGCGTTGATCGGTGAGTCGGGTTCTGGAAAAAGTGTGACCTTGCGCTCAATCCTGCGACTCCACAACGAACAAAAATCAAAGCTTGAAGGCCAAATCGTCGTGGGCGACCAGGATGTCGTCACGTTATCCAATGCGGATCTTTCCGCGTTTAGAGGTAAGGTCGCCTCAATGATTTTTCAAGAACCCTTGCTGGCTCTTGATCCCGTCTATACCGTGGGCGAACAAATCACTGAAGCCATTTTGCGACACGAGAACATTGGAAAAGAGGCCGCCCGCGCGCGTGCTTTGTCTCTGTTTGAGCGTGTCCGCATCCCTAGCCCAGAGCGCCGCTTAGATGCCTATCCGCATGAAATGTCAGGCGGTATGAGGCAGCGCGCCATGATTTCTTTGGCCTTGGCCAGTCAACCACAGCTCTTGCTTGCGGACGAACCCACCACGGCGCTTGATGCTACGGTGCAAATTCAGATTCTGTTGCTGCTGCGCGAGCTGCAGCGCGAGCTCGGCCTGTCTGTGATTTTTGTGACCCATGACATCGGCGCAGCCGTCGAGGTCGCTGATCGTATTGCAGTGATGTATGCAGGTCGTATTGTTGAAGAAGGCACCACACGCACGCTGATGCGCACACCTCGTCATCCTTATACGCGGGCACTGCTCAAGAGCTTAGCGCATGGCAATGTGGCTAAAGGCACACGACTTGAGACGATCCCTGGATCGCCACCTGATCTGAGCAATTTGCCACCGGGTTGCGTGTTTGCGGATCGCTGTAGCTTGGCGCTTGACTCATGCCGCGAAAGCGTCCCTGAGATTATCAAGATCACACCTGACCACAGCGCTCGCTGCCACCGTACGGATCAGACAGCGATCGCCGTCTAATCGAACAAGGCTCTGCAAGGTGGGCAGCATCGAAGCTGCCTCACCTTTTAGAGCCTTTTACTGCAGGGTGCGTTCAAAAACGAACTTACCGTCGCGCCAATCGACGGGGACCACGTCTTTTGGACCAAACTTACCCTGAAGTATCAGCTTGGCAATTGGGTTTTCCAACTGCTGCTGAATCGAACGCTTGAGCGGCCTGGCACCAAACACGGGATCAAAGCCCTCGCGCGCAAGTTCAGCCAACGCGGCATCTGACACCTCAAGACGCATTTCCTGCTGCTCCAACCGCCTTGCCAAACGCTTAATCTGAATCCCTGCGATCTTTTCAATATGCTGGCTTTGCAAGGCGTGGAACACAACGACCTCATCGATCCGGTTCAAGAACTCTGGTCGGAAGTGCTGTTTGAGCTCCTCCCAAACGACTTCTTTAACGGCCTCGTAAGGTTTGCCGACCATCGCCTGGATATGCTGCGAACCCAGATTCGAGGTCATCACAATCACCGTATTGCGAAAGTCCACGGTTCTACCTTGCCCGTCCGTTAAGCGACCGTCATCCAACACCTGTAGCAAGACATTAAATACATCCGGATGTGCTTTTTCCACCTCATCAAGCAAAATCACGCTATACGGCTTGCGTCGAACCGCTTCGGTCAAATAACCGCCCTCTTCGTAGCCCACATAGCCTGGAGGCGCTCCAATCAAGCGAGCGACGGAGTGCTTCTCCATAAACTCACTCATATCGATACGGATGAGATGCTCGTCAGAATCAAACATAAAGTCCGCGAGTGCACGGGTGAGCTCAGTCTTGCCCACGCCTGTCGGCCCCAGGAACAAAAATGAACCATAGGGTCGTGACGGGTCAGACAAACCAGCACGGGAGCGACGGATCGCATCCGCTACCAAGCCAACCGCCTCATCCTGTCCGATCACGCGATCGTGCAAGCGCTCCTCCATCTTGAGCAATTTGTCGCGCTCACCTTGCATCATTTTTGACACAGGAATACCGGTCGCACGAGAAACGACCTCGGCGATTTCCTCCGCGCCAACCTGCGTGCGCAAAAGCTTGGGCCGCTCGCCCGGGGCTTTAGCCTGCGCTGAGCCTTCGGCTGCTTTGAGTCGCGACTCGAGCGCCGGCAAGGTGCCATATTGGATCTCCGCAAGCTTGTCGAACTGGCCTTTGCGCTGAAGCTCAGCCATCTCGGCACGTGCGCGCTCGATTTCCTCTTTGATCGACTGCGTGCCTTGAACAGCGGCTTTTTCGCTTTTCCAGATCACCTCAAAATCGTTGTATTCCCGCTGCAGCTTTTCAAGCTCTTCCTCAATGATCTGGAAGCGACGTATCGATCCCTCGTCCGTTTCCTTTTTAACGGCTTCACGCTCGATCTTGAGCTGAATAATGCGACGATCGAGTTTGTCCATCACCTCAGGCTTGGAATCAATCTCCATGCGGATGCGCGAGGCGGCCTCATCAATCAGATCAATGGCCTTGTCCGGCAAGAAACGATCCGTAATGTAGCGATGTGACAGCTCTGCGGCCGCGACAATCGCGGGATCCGTGATTTCAACGCCGTGGTGCAACTCATAACGCTCTTGTAAACCACGCAAAATCGCGATGGTTGACTCCACATTAGGCTCGTCGACCAGTACTTTTTGAAATCGGCGCTCAAGCGCTGCGTCTTTTTCAATATATTTCCGATACTCGTCGAGCGTCGTCGCACCGATGCAATGCAGCTCGCCTCGGGCCAGCGCGGGCTTGAGCATATTGCCTGCGTCCATCGCGCCTTCAGCCTTGCCGGCACCGACCATCGTATGGATTTCATCAATGAAGATAATGTAGCTGCCGTCGTCCTGGGCGAGCTCCTTGAGTACCGCCTTGAGACGCTCCTCGAACTCTCCACGAAACTTTGCACCCGCCAACAAGCTAGCCAAATCAAGCGACAGCACACGTTTGCCCCGCAAGGACTCAGGCACCTCGTCATTGACAATCCGTTGGGCTAAGCCCTCTACGATGGCGGTTTTACCGACACCTGGCTCACCGATCAAAACAGGATTATTTTTAGTCCGACGCTGCAAAATTTGAATGGCACGTCGAATCTCATCATCACGTCCAATCACGGGATCAAGCTTTCCTTGACGTGCGCGTTCCGTAAGATCCATCGTGTATTTGGAGAGTGCCTCGCGATTTGACTCCCCTTCCTGATCCTGGACAGACGAACCGCCTCGCACAGCATCAATCGCCGCATCAAGCGCCTGACGCTGGAGGCCGGTTTCCTTGAGCGCGCGACCAACATCGCCCTTGTCCTCGGACAAAGCGAGAAGGAATAATTCGCTTGGAATATAGGTATCGCCTCGTTTCGCAGCCTCTTTGTCGACTCGCGTAAAGACGGATTGCAAGTCACGACTGACTTGGATGTTGCCATCTCCACCCTTGACTTGGGGAAGTCCTTTGACAATGCTGTCCAGAACGGGCTGCAAGCGATTGATCGCCACACCGGCACGCGCCAAGAGGCTACCCGCCCCGCTCTCGCTGTCAGCAAGCAACGCCGACAAGACGTGGGCAGGTTCGATATAAGGATGGTCGTTACGAACGGCCAGGCTCTGTGCATCGGCCAGGGCCTGTTGAAACTTAGTCGTTAATTTGTCAAAACGCATGGTGTTGCTCCTAAC
>JBILJA010000151.1:0-5454 GCA_044368775.1 Burkholderiaceae bacterium | reverse complement strand
GACCGGTGAGATCCACGCACGATTGAGCATGTGCGTCAGACTGTCTGCCGAGACCACACCATTTCTTGAAAGTCCTGAGCCGTTATCCAGCACCATACCCGTCATCGGCAAGCCTTGTCGAGCGAGCACCTCTTGCGCGACCTGCACACTGCCCGTCACAGTAGCCGGCTTACGTCCAGCCTCAGCCCCAAGAGTCAGCAATAACACGCGTGTCATCACGTTGTTGCTGCGCTTATTGATCAAGCGAATCACCTCAGATAAAGGCGGCGACTGATGCGAAGCGACCGCGACGGCATTGCTTGGAATCGTTCCCGAACGTACTTGCCCTGTCATCGTGCCGCCGACCTCGCGCCAAATTTCACGCAAAATACGCGCACCGAACTCCTGCTGCGATAACGCAAGGCGGAACACATCAAACTCGCCACAGGAACCTGCGCCACGCCCAGAGACACGAATACGCACCTTATCCCCACTGACCGTGGTGTCCGTAGTGACGGAGGGCGACCCTGGACACTGCCCCTCCACCCAGGCCACATTGGCATCGAGCTCGACGCCGGGAATGGGTGGATCCACGAAATACTTCCATGTTTTAGTCGCTGGGTCCGGTGAAAAAACGAGACGCAACGCACCGAAACCCACCATGAACGCGTCTGGGCTCGCGTTGTAGGGTCGATCTGCCGAACCGTCAAACGTGGCAGGATCAATCGTCACGTCGCCAAAGATTGAACGATCAATCACGATATCGGAAATCTCTTTAATCCCGCGCAAACGCAAATCGCGCATCAACCGCCAGACATCAGGCAACATCAACACGGGATCGCCGCCCGCACGCAAATACAGTGGGCCGCTTAACACGCCTTTTTCGTTGACACGCGATTGAGCATCCAACATGAAATTGGTATGCCAGACATAATTGGGACCCAAGCGAGAGAGCGCGGCATAGGTAGTGACGAGCTTCATGACCGAAGCTGGGTTGCGCGGGGTTTCAGGCGCGACCGCCATCAAACGAGGCCCACCCACCTCTTGAACAACCAAGGACAAGGCCGATTCGGGCAATTTGGTCTGCGCCCAAGCGCGGACAAGCTCAGGGGGCATAGAGACCGTCGCAGCAGCTTGAGACGTCACTGGAGATTTTGCTTGAACTTTGGCTTGCGCTTGAGCAACGGACGGGGAAAACGCAAGTCCAATACCCAGTAACAAATGCGCAGCGATCAAGCACTGTCCGATCCGTTTGTCCCAAACCCGCTCATTCACATCATTCATGCCATCACCTATTTATGGGTTTAAGCCGACAGCATACAAAAAAAGGATGCGGACAGGCTTAAAATAAACGGTTTGTCTATCGAACTGTCTTTCAAACTTTCTTTAAAACCTCTCCAGTCTGCCCAAAGGTTGCAAGCGTGCCCACCCCTCTTTCACTGTCTGATTTTGACTATGAACTCCCGGTCGAACTCATCGCGCAGACACCGGCTGCCACGCGCGCATCCAGCCGCCTGCTCCATGTCGACGCCGCAGGGGGCTTGCACGACAGTCAGTTTGCTTGCTTGACACAATTGCTCAAGCCTAACGATTTGCTCGTTTTTAACGACACACGCGTGATACAGGCGCGTCTGTTTGGTCAAAAAGCGACGGGTGGCAAGGTTGAAGTCTTAATTGAACGCATCACCGCGAGCAACGAGGCGCTAGCCCATATCAAAGCCAGCAAATCACCCGGTCCGGGTTCTGCGCTGCGTCTCGCCGACGCGGTGGATGCGACGGTCTTGGGACGCGCTGACGACCTGTTTATCCTGAAATTCGACGCGCCTGTTTTAGATATCCTTGAACTGCATGGCACCGTCCCCTTACCGCCCTACATTCACCATCAACCGGATGCGCAAGACCAACAACGCTATCAAACCGTGTATGCGCGAGCGCCTGGCGCCGTTGCGGCACCCACTGCGGGACTCCACTTTGACGAAGCCATGTTCGAACAACTTGAACAACTGGGCGTTCAGCGGACCTTTGTCACCCTCCATGTGGGCGCCGGCACGTTTCAACCCGTCCGGGATGGCGATCTTGCCAAGCATGTGATGCATGCCGAGTGGTATACCGTGCCGGACTCGACGATTCAAGCCATTGCACGCGCAAGAGCACTCGGCGGACGTGTGATCGCGGTCGGCACAACCAGCGTCAGAGCTCTTGAGTCTGCCGCCAAGCTCGATCCCACACTCACTCAATCCCAGTCTGGTGACACGCGACTCTTTATTCAGCCTGGGTTTGAATACAAAGTCGTCGATGCGATGATCACTAACTTTCATCTCCCGCAATCGACGCTTTTAATGCTGGTTTCAGCCTTTATCGGCCTCGAACCGATGAAACACGCCTACCAGCACGCCATCCAGGAACGCTATCGCTTTTTCAGCTATGGTGACGCCATGTTTTTAGAACGGACGACATCCAATTGACGCAACCGCACTCTGACACCCCTGTAGACTCGCCGGCTGCCCGCGAAACAAACTCAGGCCTGAGCTTTGAGCTCCTCGCGACCGACGGCCAGGCTCGCCGTGGTCGCATGACCCTCAATCACGGCGTGGTGGAAACGCCTATCTTTATGCCGGTCGGCACCTATGGCACCGTCAAAGCCATGCTGCCCCACGAGCTGTTGGAGGTCGGCGCTCAAATCGTACTCGGCAACACGTTTCACCTTTGGCTGCGTCCAGGCACCGAGGTGATCAATAAGCACGACGGCCTGCACGGCTTTATGCAATGGTCAAAACCCTTGCTCACAGACTCTGGTGGCTTTCAGGTCTTTAGTCTTCAAGGGATGCGCAAAATTTCCGAAGAAGGCGTGAAGTTCGCGTCTCCCATTGATGGCACGAAACTTTTTCTCACACCCGAAGAGTCGATGCGGATTCAGACCGAACTGAACTCTGACATTGTCATGGTGTTCGATGAATGCACGCCCTATATGATCAATGATAGCCCTGCAACCACTGAAGAGGCTGCTCGCTCGATGCGCATGTCTTTGCGTTGGGCGCGGCGTTCACGCGAGTCTTTCGATGCGCTTGAAAATCCGAATGCCTTGTTTGGCATTGTTCAGGGCGGCATGTTTGAAGCACTGCGAGACGAATCCCTCGAAGGGCTCAAAGACATCGGTTTTCATGGCTATGCGATCGGCGGTCTGTCCGTTGGCGAACCCAAAGAAGACATGTTGCGCATCCTCAATCATGTCGCGCCTCGTCTGCCCGAACAGTCCCCACGCTACCTGATGGGCGTCGGCACGCCCGAGGATTTAGTCGAAGGTGTCGCCCAGGGGATTGACATGTTTGACTGCGTGATGCCCACGCGCAATGCCCGAAACGGCTGGTTATTTACCCGTTTTGGCGACATTAAGATCAGAAACGCAAAATACCGCGACGACACCCGCCCCCTTGATCCGAGCTGCGGCTGCCATACCTGTCAGCATTTTTCCTTGTCTTATTTACATCATTTGCAAAGGGCCAACGAAATTTCAGGCGCTAGACTCAATACGCTGCACAACCTGCATTTCTACCTCACCATCATGGCGGAAATGCGAGAAGCCATCGCAAACGGTACATTTAATGCTTGGAGAGCACAGTTTGCGAGTGATCGTGCCTCCAAGTCGGTACAATAGCCACCACCTTACTTTTTCTAAAGGAGACCTTAATGTCTGCTCAAGCAATATCCGGCCTCGTGCTGGCACAGGCTGCTGATACAGCTAGCTCACTCATGGGAATGGCCCCCATTCTCCTGATGTTCGTTGTGCTTTATTTCCTGATGATTCGTCCCCAGATGAAGCGTCAAAAAGAACACAAAGCACTGTTGGCTGCCTTGGCCAAGGGTGACGAAGTCATCAGCGCGGGTGGTTTGCTTGGCAAAGTCACCAAAGTCAGCGACAACTACGTCACCATCGAAGTCGCTGAACTGGCGGACAAGCCGATTGAAATCATGATGCAAAAAGCATCTGTGTCCGCCGTACTGCCAAAAGGCACGATCAAAGATCTGTAAAACAGCACGAGTATCGCCCCGCTGCGCGTTGCGCGGGGCGCAAACCCTTTTATATTCCCGTCGGCAATGAACCGCTATCCTCTTTGGAAATACCTGACGGTGCTGATCGCGGTTGTGATCGGCCTGCTCTATACACTGCCTAACTTTTTTGGCGAATCACCTGCTGTCCAGGTGTCGAGCGCCAAGGCAACATTAAAAATCGATCCTGCCACACTTGATCGCGTACAAACCATCCTGCAGCAGGCTGGCATCCCGAATACTGGCGCCTCCTTCGAACTCAACGGCACGGTGGGTACGGTTCGCGCCCGCTTCCCGAGCACAGATATCCAGCTCAAAGCGCGAGATTTGATTGAAAAAGCACTCAATCCAAATCCAGCCGAGCCCTCATATACCGTCGCACTCAACCTTTTGCCCGCCTCGCCTGCTTGGCTGAGCGCGATTGGTGCCAACCCCATGTATCTGGGTCTGGATCTTCGTGGTGGCGTGCACTTTTTATTACAAGTCGATATGCAGGGCGCCCTAACCTCCCGCTACGACGCCTTAGTAACCGATTTACGCGTGGCCTTGCGTGACCAACGCATCGAATCCGCCGGAATTGAACGCGATGGCATGTCAGTGGTCATGTCTTTCAATAACGCAGCGGCTCGCGACCGTGCTATTTCAGCACTCCGTTCACGCAACCCCGATCTCCAGATGCTCGAGCGCACCGAAGGCGTGCGGCTTCAGATCGTCGGCCGCCTCAGCCAAGCGGCCATCACGGCGGTACAGTCGAGCGCGCTCAAGCAAAACATCACCACGCTGCACAATCGAATTAACGAACTTGGTGTCGCCGAGCCCATCATCCAGCAGCAAGGTGCCGACCGCATCATCGTCCAACTGCCAGGTGTGCAGGATGTGGCCAAAGCCAAAGATATCTTGGGGCGCACCGCCACACTCGAAATTCGCATGGTTGACGACTCGCCCGCCGCCAATAGCGCGTTAGCTGCCGGGACCGTACCTTTTGGCCTTGAGCGCTACCTCGATCGAGATGGTCGGCCCATTCTTGTGCGCCGTCAGGTTGTCTTGACGGGTGAAAATCTTCAAGATGCTCAAGCCGGTCGCGATAGCCAAAATCAACAGCCTGCCGTCCATCTGACCTTGGACTCAAAAGGCGCTCGAATTTTCCGTGACGTGACCCGCGACAACGTTAACAAACGCATGGCGATCTTGTTGTTTGAAAAAGGCCGTGGCGAGGTCGTCACCGCTCCCGTGATTCGTGCTGAAATTCCGGGTGGCCAAGTGCAAATCTCCGGCAGCATGACCGCTGAAGAAGCCGCTGACACCGCCTTGCTGTTGCGCGCTGGCTCGTTGGCAGCTCCGATGGAAATCATCGAAGAACGCACCATTGGACCAAGCCTCGGTGCTGAAAACATCGAAAAGGGCTTTAACTCCACGCTCTATGGTTTT
>JBILJA010000150.1:0-5482 GCA_044368775.1 Burkholderiaceae bacterium | reverse complement strand
AAATTTGTTCTTGTACCAAGAGATCCTGAAGATGACTCGACATATGCCCCTTAAAAGCACTTTTCTACACGGTGTTGCCATGGTGATAGCCTTGGCCGTTTCCTCCAGCGCCTTGGCTCAAACCAAGGCTCAGACCCCCAAGGTTGATCTGGGTGACTTCAAGATTGACCTGACTGAGGTTAGCATCGGTCGCTTTGCCGAGTATGCCCAACGCAAAGGTCTCGTGACCGAGGCCGAGCGGAGTGGGGGAGGCTTCGAATACGTGATGGGCTGGCAAAAGCGCCCAGGCTGGAACTGGCGCACACCTTTTGGCACCCCTGCCCAAGCCGATGAGCCCGCGGTTCATATCAAGTGGGTGGAGGCGCGTGCCTTTTGTCAGGATGCGGGCGGAGACCTACCCACCAAAGCGCAGTGGCAACGGGCGGCTTACACCGAACAGCGTGACAAGCCTCCCGCACCCTTTATCAAGGGTAAAACCTACGAATATCCTACGGGCGATACTGGTCAGGGTGCCAATGTGAAGGGGGGCGCGGATGGCTGGGAGCGTCATGCTCCGGTCGGTCGCACGCGCGCAGGTGTCAATGGACTGTATGACATGGGGGCCAACGCCTGGGAATGGTTGTTGGATGCTCAAGGCAAGACTCATCTGACCGCAGGAGGATCCTGGTGGTATGGACCTTCGCAAATGCGTGTTGACGGCATGCAATACAAATCAGACGATGTGTACGTGGTTTATATCGGCTTTCGCTGCGTATACTAAGCTTTAACATCGTATGTGTTTATTTTTAGGAGATCCTTGTGTCCACGCCTATCAGCGCTTTAACTCCCGATTTTGCCGTCGCGCCTCAGTTGCAGCCGGGTGATATGGCTGCGGTTGCCGCAGCGGGCTTTAAAAGCGTCATTATTAATCGCCCTGATTACGAATCGGGTCCAGATCAGCCAACAGCGGCCCAGGTGAGCGCGGCAGCTAAAGCCGCTGGGCTTGCGGTCGAATACCAGCCTGTGGTGAGCGGCGGGATGACCGCTCAAGATGTCGAGCGCTTTACTGAGTTGTTAGGAACCCTGCCTAAACCTATTTTGGCGTATTGCCGCTCGGGTACCCGTTGCACGGTCCTGTATCGCGCCGCGACTGGAAATTCTTGATCTTGATCAATTTTCTGCATCTTCCCTATTGGTTTGGCACGGTTTAGGGTCTAGTATGTATTCATACACTTCTCTAAGGAGGTAAGGCCATGATGTTTAAAAAAATATTGATTCCTACCGACGGTTCCGCATTGTCAGCACAATCTGCAAACGCGGGTATTTCCTTTGCACGCTCTACGGGTGCTGAGATCGTGGCACTCCACGTTTCACAGCCTTTTGCGGCGACGATGGGTTTTGACGGTATGTCAGCGGCCTATGCCATTACCGATGAGGACTACGACAAGGCGAATGCAGAGCAAGCTAAAAAGCACCTCAAAGGTGTCGTGGATCGCGCCGAAACCGCGGGCGTTAAAGCCACCGCACACGCTGTGTCGAACTTTAATATCGCAGACGGGATTGTTCAGGCTGCGACGGACTATCACTGCGACATGATATTTATTGGTAGCCATGGGCGCAGCGGTTTGTCACGCTTGCTGCTGGGTAGCGTGACGACCAAGGTCCTTGCGCTGACTCATACTGCGGTGTTGGTGTATCGGGTCAAAGACGAAGCGAAGTAGCATTTGATCCTTGGCTGGCATATGATAGAGGTCACGCTAGGCTCAAGTGTGGCAGCCGTCGCTGCCCGTGAAGCCTCAGGAGAGCGCATATGACTATCAAAGTCGGCGATCGGGTTCCCGATGCCACACTCACAGAATTCATCGAAACTGAAACAGCTGGCTGCACTGTTGGCCCTAACTCGTTTAAAGTTTCCGACTTGGTCAAGGGCAAAAAGATTTTGATGTTTGCACTGCCTGGTGCCTTTACACCTACATGTTCCGCCAAGCACGTTCCTAGCTATGTCGAACACTTCGACGCGATCAAAGCAAAAGGCGTGGACGAAGTTTGGTGCGTTTCCGTCAATGACGCGTTTGTGATGGGCGCTTGGGGCCGCGAGCAGAAAGCCGCTGGCAAGGTTCGTATGATGGGTGATGGTTCTGCTGAGTGGACTAAAGCACTCGGTTTGGAACTCGATTTGAATGCGCGCGGCATGGGCACTCGCTCAACGCGTTACGCAGCCTACATCGTTGATGGTGCCGTCAAAGTTTTGCATGTCGAAGGTCCTGGCAAGTACGAGATCAGCGACGCTGCTTCTATGCTCAAAGCGATCTAAATCACATTGCTTTTTCATCCCGCCGAATGAGGACGACAGTCCTCGGTAGGCGGGATTTTTTCATATCCAGATGATCTCAACCCTCAGTTCGTTTCCCTCGTTGTATTTGGCCACGTTGTTGATGTTGGTCAGTACTGGACTATTCAACACCTACATCGCATTGAAATTGTCTGCCGAGTCGGTCAGTGCCTTTTGGATCGGGACACTGATTTCTGCTTACTACTTGGGTCTGGTGTTTGGTGCGCGGATCGGACACCGGTTAATCATTCGAGTGGGGCACGTTCGTGCTTGCGCGACCGCCGCGATCTTATCGATTTGCGCAGTGCTCTCTCAAAGTTTGTTCGACTCTTTGCCCATTTGGATTGGATTGCGCTTGATCGTTGGTGTGGCGATGTCGGTGCAATACATCGTGGTGGAAAGCTGGCTCAATGAGCAAACAGAAAACAGTCATCGCGGTCGTGTGATGTCGGTCTATATGGTGATGTCTGGCACGGGCACCGCGCTTGGTCAACTCGCGATTACGCTTTACCCAACATTGGATTTGCGTCCACTTATTTTTGTAGCGCTTTGTCAGGCACTAAGCTTGCTCCCGATCGTGTTGACGCAACGAAAGCTGCCTATTCCACAGCCTCCCGCGTCCATCGATTTTCCTTATTTTTTCAAAGCCGCGCCGCAAGCACTTTTTACCGTCTTTTTAGCGGGAAATATTTCTGCATCGTTTTATGGTTTGGCTGCGGTATTTGCCTATGGACAAGGCTTGAGTACACCGCAGATTGCGCTCTATACAGCGACGAGTGTGATTGCGGGCTTGATGGCACAGTGGCCGATGGGTTGGCTCTCTGATCGCACGGACCGCGCGAAGTTGATCCGCAATAATGCTGTGATCTTTACTGTCATTGCTGTGTTGATGTGGGGTTGGATGAGCTGGCCCTATTGGGTCATGTTGATTTTTGCCGCAGGCTTTGGTGTGATTCAGTTCACCTTTTATACCCTGGCCTCCAACTTGGCGAATGACCGCGTCAGTCCTGAGAAGCGCGTGGGCTTGGCTGCGGTCGTGCTGATGACCTACGGCGTGGGCGCTACGATCGGACCGATGATCGCGGGCGCGTTGATGCGTGCCGGTGGCCCCAGTATGCTCTACGTGTTTAGTTCGGTGTGCGCCATGATTCTCGTGTTGTTGATGTGGCAGCCTAAATGGACTCGGTAAGTCAGATCGCGCTGGGTGCAGCCATCACGGTCGGGGTGATGGGGCGTCGTACTGCGATTTGGAAAGCCGCACTCTGGGGCGGTATTGCGGGCACTCTGCCAGATCTTGATGCGGTCATTAATCACGGCGATCCCATTTTAAATATGATCCGCCATCGCGCAGAGAGTCACTCCTTGTTGTACTTGAGCCTCTTGGCACCGATCCTGGGCTGGGGCTTGGCAAGGCTGCAGGGGCAGGGACACACCACGCTGTGGCGCAGATGGACCTTGGCGTTTTGGCTGGTGCTCTTTACCCATCCACTGCTCGATGTGATGACGGTGTATGGCACGCGATTATTGCTCCCATTTACGGATCACCCCTTTGGTGTGGGGAGCATTTTTATTATTGATCCTTTGTATACCGTTCCGCTCTTAATCGGTTTAGGTGCGGCTTTGGTGTTGAAGTCCACGCGTGGCTTGAGATGGAATGCGGTCGGTCTCGCCATTAGTACCTTGTATCTGGCGTGGGGTGTTGCTGCGCAGGCTCATATTACTCAGATTGCGCAAGCTTCCTTAAAAGAGTCGGGCATTCAAGCTGAACGCTTATTAGTAAACCCTACTGCTTTTAATTCAATTCTTTGGCGCTTGGTCGCGATGACCCCCGACTCTTATTACGAGGGTTTTCGGTCTTTGCTGGATGAGAAGTCTCAGATTACTTGGAGGCAGTATCCACGTTGCGATGTATTGACGCAGGTGGCTGCAGGTAATGCCGGTGCCGCGGCGATCGCGAAGTTTAGTCACGGCTTTTATAGCCTGGGTCAACAAGACGGGCGCTTGACTGTGATGGATTTGCGCATGGGGCAGGAGCCGTATTATTTTTTCCGCTTTGACGTGGGTTCTTTGAATGGTGGTGCAGACAGTGCGATTGTGTCGCGTGCGGTCGGACAGAGACCCGATGTCGCAAGTGGTTTACCGTGGCTTTGGGCGCGCCTCAAGGGACAGGATGTGCCGTTGCCTGCCGCCGACCATGCTGGGCGATCCATTCAAGCGTTACAGTTAGAACGTTGTGGTATCCAATAATAAATAGAGGGGACGAGATGACTCAGGTGCAGGCAAGGTCCAGTGGGTGGTATTTCGGTTGGAACATTGTCGCGGTCGCGACGTTTATTACCTTGCTAACAGTCGGGATGAGGCTGGGTATCGGTCCGTTTTTTATCCCGATGGCCGAAGACCTGGGCTTTAGTCGAACCTTGCTCGCGACGATTGTGGCGGTTGGTATGCTTTTTTACGGCATCGGCATGCCAGTTGCGGGAATGTTGGTCGCACGCTACGGCACGCGCTTTGTATTGTTAGTGGGGACGGCGATCGTCATAGGCTCAGTACTGTGGGCCATCGTAGCGCGCGAGCCGTGGTCGTTCATGCTGTCCTTTGGTGTGTTGATGTCGGTCGGTCTGGCCTTTACCAGTCCTGTGGCGTTGACGCCTGTGATCAGTCGCTGGTTTACCCGCCAGCGCGGCATGGCGCTGTTTTATCTCTCGACCGGCTCAATGGCCGGTATCGCGGTGATGACCCCGCTGATGACCTGGGCGATCGAGACCTATAGCTGGCAAACGACTCTGCTTGGCTTTGCGATCGTGTTCGCATTGTTGACCATTCCGTCAGCGCTTTTCATTATTCATGATGAAGCGCCTGAAAACTCGGATCTCCTGCCCTCGCAGATCAATGCGGAAAACAAACAAAGAGCTGCTGCGGCTTCTGCGATGACTTTTTCTGATGCAGTGCGTACGGTCGTATTTTGGAAAATCTGCCTTGGATTATTTGTCTGCGGCTTTAGTATGAATCTCCTTGGGACCCACGGCATGCCAATGCTGATGGACCATGGCTTTGATTCGGCGACCAGTGCGATGGGAATTAGTGTTATCGGTATCGTGGCGATTTTTGGGACGCTGATCCTAGGACGCTTGGCGGATAAACTCGAACGACGTAGTATTTTGGCTGTGATTT
>JBILJA010000149.1:0-5494 GCA_044368775.1 Burkholderiaceae bacterium | reverse complement strand
GCTCTGACCTTGAGCCCGCCGATATTGTCGAACTTGGCCGAGAGGGTGTAGCTTGGCGAGAAGGAAAAACTGCTTAAATTTGCAGCTCGCAAAGCTAAAAATGCGAGAGCGACACCGCCAAGCAGTACGAATAGCCCTACCCACCAGTCAGTTTTTTCAGTAGACATTTTTATTCCAAAGTCAGTTGCTGAACATTAATGCAGTCAGCAAAAAATCAAGTCCCAGTACGGCCAGCGAACCGGCAACAACGGTACGGGTGGTTGCGTGCGCGACTCCCTCTGGTGTTGGACGGCACTGCCAACCCTCATAAAGAGCGATCAAGGTCACTGCCACACCAAACACGATACTTTTAATCACGCCATTCATGATGTCTTTCCATACGTCGACGCCACTCTGCATCTGGGACCAGAATGCGCCGGTGTCGATACCGATCATCAGCACGCCGACGACCCAGCCACCCAAAATGCCCACCATGGAAAAAACAGCCGCTAGAATCGGCATGGCGATCACGCCCCCCCAAAAGCGCGGAGCCAATACGCGGCGCACAGGGTCGACTGCCATGACCTCCATCGCGGCTAGTTGTTCGCCTGCCTTCATGAGGCCGATTTCGGCGGTCAACGAGGTGCCCGCGCGCCCAGCAAACAAAAGGGCTGTGACAACGGGTCCTAGTTCGCGGGTCAGGGAAAGTGCCACGAGTAGGCCGAGCGCTTCTTCGGAACCGTAGCGGTTGAGTGTGTAGTAGCCCTGCAGCCCCAGGACGAAGCCGACAAAGAGCCCAGATACGGCGATGATCAGCAGTGAGTAGTTGCCGATAAAGTGTATTTGTTGCGATACCAAGCGAGGACGTGAAAAAACGATGCCGCTGCGCTGAAGGAGTAGCCAGAAAAAACGCGCAAACGTTCCGAGACCGCTGACGCGCGTTCGTATCCCGCGACCGATGGAGGTCATAGAGGTATTCAAGCTCATCTCTTGGCCTCTTGGTTGACTAGCCACGCTTCGAACTTGGGTGTGCTGGGGTAGTCAAAGGGGACGGGTCCGTCGGGCTGGCCTTTGAGGAACTGTTGTACGTAGGGATCCGTCGAGGTGCCAAGGGTTTTGGGAGTGCCATGTGCCTTAATGACACCCTGACCAACGAGATAGACATGGTCTGCGATCGCAAATGACTCTGTGATGTCGTGGGTAATCACAACAGAAGCACAGCCTAGTCTATCTGAGAGGTTGCGGATGAGACGAGCCGTAATGCCTAGAGAGATCGGGTCAAGTCCGGCAAAAGGTTCGTCATATAAAACGAGCTCTGGCTCAAGAACAACCGCGCGCGCGAGTGCGACGCGTCGCGCCATGCCGCCAGAGATTTCAGAAACGCGTAGATGCGCCGCGGCACGTAAACCCACGGCTTCGAGCGTGTCGAGAACGCGAGCGAGAAGCTCGGTAGGCGAGAGTTTCGCATGTTCTCGCAAAGGAAAGGCCACGTTTTCAAAGACATTGAGGTCGGTAAAAAGAGCACCTTGCTGAAACAGCACGCCCATTTTTTGTCTTAGTGCCTCAAGAGCCTGGCCGCTGACCTTGCTTAGATCTTGGTCAAACAAGGTGACGCACCCAGCTTGTGCTTTGATTTGTCCTGTCGCGGCGCGAAGCAGCGTGGTTTTGCCCGACCCTGAGCCACCCATCAAGGCTACGACCTGCCCTCGTCGAACGTCCAGAGAGATGTCGCGCAGAATACTGACATCTCCATAGCCCAACGCCACGCCTGACAGGCGTAGAACTAAGTCATCTGGAGCGGTGGAAAGCGAGGGCATCGAGAACCGGTTAGGTCATGGCCAATGGACCAAGGCAGGCAAGGGTATGCCCGGACACGTCATTGTAGCGCCCGCCGTCCCTCCGCTGAGAGCAAATGATCCAAAAGGATGGACTTAAACCTTAATTAAGCTTGATATTTGCTGCTTTAATGACTTTTGCCCATTTATCAGTTTCAGCGGCAATAAATGCGCCGAAGGACTCGGGCGATCCTCCTACCGCTTGGCTTCCCACGCTTGAAATCGCGTGAGCGACATCGGGGTCTTTGAGAATTTCATTAAAAGCTTGATTCAGTTTTGAAATGATGGGGGCGGGGGTCCCGGCCGGGACGATAATGCCTTGCCAGTTATAAGACTCAAAGCCCTTAACACCAAGCTCTGACATGGTTGGCACATCAGGAAGAATCGCGATGCGCTGCGCCGAGGTCACTGCAATCGGGCGAACACGACCACTTTGAATCGAAGGGAGTGCGGCATAGCCCATTTCAAACATCATGTTGAGATGGCCAGCCATGAGATCCGTTGCTGCGGGAGAGCCGCCTTTGTAGGGAACGTGCGTAATGTCGATTTTGGCTGAATCACGGAACATCTCGCCAGAAAGATGGTGGGCGCCACCCACCCCCGAGGAGCCAAAAGTCAGTTTGCCGGGCTCTTTCTTGGCAAGTGCGATGAGCTCGTCTAGCGTTTTCGCGGGCAGGTTATTGGACACGCTTAGGACGAGCGGACTATTTTCAATCAAAATCACAGGCGCTAAATCTCGGGATACGCTGTACTGAATTTTTGGCATGAGTGTCGGATTGACGGCAAGAGGCGCCAAATTTCCTGAACCCAAGGTATAGCCATCTGGAGCAGCTTTTGCGACGAGGGCGGTGCCGATCACGCCGCCAGCGCCACCTTTGTTTTCAACAATTACGGGTTGCCCAAGCTTGTCTGCAAGCTTGCGCGCTAAGAGGCGCATTCTGGTGTCAGAAAAGCCTCCGGGCGCGTAAGGCACAATCAGGGTGAGACCTTTGTTTGGCCAGTTGTCTGCAGTTTGGGCTTGCGCAGCCGACGACCCAAAGGTTAGGGCCACCAGCAAGCCGGCTAGGGAAGACTGCATCAGGCGTGACAGTTTTTTCATTTGTGACCCATCCTTTGGGTGTGTGGATTAGCGCGGAAGTTCGCTTGAGCCCATCAGAAACTCATCGACCGAGCGCGCGCATTGACGCCCTTCGCGAATCGCCCACACGACGAGCGATTGACCGCGTCGCATATCTCCGGCGGCAAAGACCTTGTCGACATTGCTCTTGTAGTCATCTGTATTGGCCCGTGCGTTCCCGCGAGGATCTTGATCAATGCCAAAGGCGGTCAGCACATTACTGACTGGTGCAACAAAACCCATCGCCAACAACACGAGGTCTGCTTGAATGTCGAACTCAGAGCCCTTGATCTCTTGCATGCGCATTTGACCCGTGGTTTCGTCTTTGATCCATTCGACGCGCGCGGCGACGAGTTTTTCAAGCTTACCGTTTTTACCTGCGAGCGACTTGCTTGTGATGGCCCAGTCGCGCTCAGCGCCCTCTTCGTGTGAAGAGGAGGTGCGCAGCTTGGCGGGCCAATAGGGCCAGGTCATCGCTTTGTTTTCGTTTTCAGGCGGACGGGGCATGAGTTCAATTTGGGTGACGGATTTAGCGCCGTGGCGGTTGCTAGTACCCACACAGTCCGAACCTGTATCGCCACCACCGATGACCACGACATGCTTGCCTTTTGCCAGGACTTGAGAGCTCAGTTTGTCGCCAGCAACCACTTTGTTTTGGGGACGTAAAAAGTCCATGGCATACATCACGCCATCAAGCTCACGGCCGGGGATAGGCAAATCACGTGGTGTCTCACATCCGCCTGTCAGCACGATCGCATCAAACTCTTTTTTGAGTGCGTCGGGTGTTTTAACTGTGAGGCCTTTTTCAGGCGCATCGCCAGCTTGACCCACGTAATGCGAGGCCTTGAAGGTCACGCCTTCAGCCTCCATTTGCGCAATGCGCTGATCAATCAGCTGCTTTTCTAGTTTGAAGTCAGGAATGCCATAGCGCAACAGGCCGCCGATTCGGTCGTTCTTTTCGAAAACGGTCACGTCGTGTCCGACGCGCGCTAATTGTTGAGCGCAGGCAAGACCTGCAGGTCCTGAGCCGATCACTGCGACTTTTTTACCTGTTTTTTGTGCAGGAATTTGGGGAGTGACCCAACCTTCTTCCCAGCCCTTGTCGATAATGGCGTGCTCAATTGATTTGATGCCGACAGCATCATCGTTGATATTGAGGGTACAGGCGGCTTCGCAAGGCGCGGGACAAATTCGACCTGTGAACTCAGGAAAGTTGTTGGTCGAATGCAAAACATCCAAGGCGCCACGCCAGTTTTGGCGGTAGACCAAATCATTCCAATCGGGAATGATGTTATTGACAGGGCAGCCGTTATTACAAAAAGGAATGCCGCAGTCCATGCAACGCGCAGCTTGTTTTCCGGCTTGCTCGTCACTCAGATGCAGAACAAATTCTTTCCAATGCTTGAGTCGGTTCGCCGGCGGCTCGGAAGCCTCTTGTAAGCGTTTGACTTCGAGAAATCCAGTAATTTTTCCCATGATGATTCCTTAAGCTGCTTTGGGCTGAGGGTTGGCGGCGCGCCACATTTCGCCGAGGGCGCGCTTGTAGTCGACAGGCATGACTTTGATGAATTTGCCGCGGGCTCCGTCCCAGTTGCTGACGAGATCGCGCGCACGGAAACTGCCGGTGTAGCGGAAATGATTTTCTACGAGGCGTTTCAAAATCATCTCGTCGGTCTCGCGCTCGCCGCCGCGAGTCATGCTGTGCCAAATATCAATGCCCTGTTCTTTCGATTGCGCAGCTGTTGAAAGCACGGGCTCAAGCGCAACCATTGACATATTGCAACGCTCAGCGAAAGTGCCCTCAGGATCCCAGACGTAAGCGACGCCGCCTGACATGCCTGCAGCAAAGTTACGACCGGTCTCGCCCAGTACGACAACAGTGCCGCCGGTCATGTATTCACAACCATGGTCTCCTGTGCCCTCGACGACTGCGGCAGCGCCCGAGTTGCGAACAGCGAAGCGTTCTCCGCCAACGCCGTTAAAGTAGGCCTCGCCCCCGGTCGCACCATATAGAACAGTATTGCCGACAATAATATGATCTGGACCAAAGCCTCTAAAATCATTGGGTGAACGAACAATAATGCGACCACCGGATAAGCCCTTGCCGACGTAGTCGTTGCCTTCGCCAACAAGGTCTAGCGTGATGCCGCGTGCCAAGAACGCACCAAAGCTTTGACCGGCAGTGCCGTTGCACTGGATGTGGATCGTATCGTCGGGTAAGCCTTCATCGCCATAACGCGTAGCGACTCGGCCAGACAGCATGGCGCCAATCGTACGGTTGCGGTTACGAACCGGCACAATAAAGGAGACTTTTTCACCTCGCTCAAGCGCCGGCAGGCTGCGCTCAATGAGTTGATGATCGAGCGCGACATCGAGCCCGTGATCCTGACCTTCGGTGTGTCTGCGTGGGCTGTCCGTTGTAGGTTGATAAAACACGCGCGCAAAATCCAGACCATTGGCTTTCCAATGCTCGATGCCCGAACGGGTGTCGAGCAACTCAGCGCGACCGACCATCTCGTCAAAGCTGCTGATGCCAAGCTGAGCCATGATTTCACGCACTTCT
>JBILJA010000148.1:0-5513 GCA_044368775.1 Burkholderiaceae bacterium | reverse complement strand
AATTTCGCTGCTAAAGAGATTGTCGAAGGACTCAAATCAAGAGGGGTCACACTCGTCGCGACTGAGGCTGCAGCACCAGGGGTAAACGATCTCACGCCACAAATGGTCAAACTGCGTGATGCCAAAGCGGATCTCGTCCTGAACTTTCACGAGTCTTTTGAACTACCTTTCCGTCCTTTGCCACGCCTGAATTACAAGCCTGTCATCGCCGGAAACTGGGGACTGTCGTCACAAAAAGTGCTTGAGATCGTTGGAAAAGATGCCATCGAAGGCACCGTCATGGGTCAAGCGCTCGACATCACAACACCTCGCGCAAAAAGCTTTGATGCACGCATGACAAAAGAGTATGGCAAAGCGTATCGCTGGCCCGTCGTGGCAGCACTTGGCTACGATGCGGGCATGATTGTCTTTAAGGCTGTAGACCAAGTTGGAAAATCAGATCCTGTTGCGATCCGTAACGCCATTGAAAATATCGATGGTATTCAGGCGATTTCATCGACCCCGGCTAAACCCTTTAGTCCAACCGACCACGAGTGTCTCGATAAAGAGCACGTTTTTCTTGGTGTTTGGAAAAATGGCGTTGTGACACGGTTGAAATAATATGGAATTGAGCAACGTTATCCAACTGTTGTCAGGCGGCCTCGCGATGGGGGCGATTTACGTCCTTGTCGCGCTTGGTCTCTATATCACCCACCTCACTACGCATCGTGTCAATTTTGGACAAGGTGACTTTTTGATGGTGGGTACTTTCCTCATTTTGATTTTAAGGAAAGTAGGAGTGCCCCTTGGGCTCGCAATCATCGCGACCGTGATGATTCTTGCTGTGATGGGATGGCTATTGAACCGAATCGCCATTCAACCACTGGATCGTAAAAAATCCTCCAATGTCGGTGCTTTTTCCTGGATCCTGACCACAGCGGGTATCGCGCTCATTCTTCAAAACGTGATTGAACTCGGTTTTGGCAAGACCTCTCAGTATTCTGCCCCTCTTTTTAGCGCAAAGCGCGACGAAGTGGTGCAGGTACTGGGAGCGGGTCTCTTTCTCGAGGAAATACTGGTGATCGTGGCGGCCGTCACGATCGTCGCCTTGTTTTATGGCTTTATGTTTCATTCAAGATGGGGGAAAAATATTCAGGCAGTCGCCTTTAACCCGGATGCAGCGATGTTGTTAGGCATTAATACATTTCGCGTTAAAACAGGTGTCTTCGTGATCGCCTCGATTTTGGCGGCCGTGGCTGGCATTTTGATCGGCCCTCTTGTCACCATCAATCCGCACATGGGATTGGTTTTTACCATCAAAGCCCTGATCGTCGCAGCCATTGGCGGCTTTGCCAATCCTGTCGGGATTTTGATCGGCGGCATTCTGTTTGGTATCTTTGAATCACTGTCCAACTATATGGATTCTGGTTTTGGCGATCTGTATCCATTACTCGCTGCACTTGTGATTATCGCGATCAAACCCTCGGGACTTTTTTCAGAGCGAGGCGCAGATGTCCGATAATGCTCCTTTGGCTAAATCTTTATCCAACAGAAAGATATACGCACTTGCCTTCGCAGTTTTTGTGATCTTTCCTTGGTTGCCTCTCAACGGCTTCTACTTATTTTTAGCCCAAACATTTTTTTATACGGCCATCGCAGTCATTGGTTTAAACCTACTGCTTGGACTTTCCGGTCAAATGTCGCTTGGACAAGCCGGCTTTTACGCGCTCGGCGCTTACGGCTCTGCACTCACTGCGCTCAAGCTCGGTTGGCCAGTGCCTTTGTCCATCTTGTTTGGCATGATGATAGCGGCGATTGGCGGAGGACTCGTTGGCGTCTTTGCGCTCCGTACGCGGGGTTTATATCTGGCGATGACGACGCTAGCTGTTGGATTTATTTTGGATATCCTTGCTCAGCGCTGGATCGGCTTGACGGGCGGAGCCATGGGCCTAAGTGGTATCCCCACACTCGACTTCGGGCTTGGCAAACTAGGACCGACAGCCTTTTTTTACGTCGCAGGACTGAGCCTTTTTGCTGTTCAATTGATTTCCGACTTTATCGAACAGGGACGCTTGGGACGAAATCTACGCGCCATTCGCGAATCTGAAGTGTTTGCCGCATCAGTCGGAATTAATGTGAGTCGTTGGAAAGCTGGTATTTTTGCGTTTGCGGCAGCATTAGCCGGTCTGGGTGGCGCATTTTTCGCCCATCAATCTGGTTACGTCGGTAGTGATGCTTTTTCAGTCAGACTCAGTATCGCTTTGTTGATTGCCGCCGTGGTGGGTGGCCTTGGCACTAAAAGTGGTCCGCTGCTGGGAACCTTAATTCTGTTGGCGATCGTAGAAGTCATTGCTGGGATCGATAAGTATGGTCTGATTATCTATGGCTTGATCCTCTTGATCGTACTTTTGATGTTTCCTAAAGGCGCGGCGGGCATTCTTGAAAGCCTTAGGAATCGCCTCAGTCGGGATCCCGCAGCAGAGCCCGCGTCGACCATGCATCCCGCTACAAATGAGGGTAGGCAGTCCCTTCCTGCCTTCATGAAAAATATGAAAGGCAGTCAGGCTACGCTCACCATCCATGACATCAGCAAAAGCTACAGTGGTTTAAAAGCAGTCGATGCCGTTTCAATCGATGTGCGGGGTGGTTCGATCCATGGACTGATCGGCCCAAATGGTGCTGGAAAATCGACCATTATCAATATGATTGCGGGTATCTATCGCCCTGACCAAGGCTTCATCAAAATCGATGGCCAAGATATTTCTGGCCTAGATGTTGCGCAGCGCGCGCAGCACGGTTTGGCCCGCACCTTTCAAAATCTTCAGTTGATTGAGGGTGTTTCAGTCCTTGACAATGTCATGCTCGGAATTGAGCACCGACAATCATATATGCGTGACTTTTTGACCTGGCTATCTGGAGCTGAGCCTGAGCGTGCAGCCCAGCAAGATTGCCTCGACATTTTGGAATTCTTTGGGATTGCGCACGCAGCGCACCTGTTGCCTGGTCAACTGCCCTATGGTCACCGCAAACTTCTTGAACTCGCCAGAGCCATTGCGCAACGCCCTAAAATTTTACTGTTAGATGAACCGATCGCAGGCATGAATAGCCAAGAAGCTCAAGAAATCGCACAAGTGATCAAAAGACTTCGTGCTCTGGGTATCACGATTCTTTTGGTCGAACACAATATGGAGTTTGTCATGTCGGTGTGCGATCAAGTAACCGTATTGAATTTTGGAAAACGCATTGCCGATGCAAGCCCGACAGAGATTCAAAAGAATCCTGATGTGATTGAAGCCTACCTCGGCACAGGAGCGCGCGCATGATTCAGGCTCAGAACATCTCCGCCAAAATCGGCGCCAATCAGGTTTTGCAAGAAATTAGTCTGCACGTTCGCGAAGGAGAGCTTTTCACAGTCATCGGCGCCAACGGCGCAGGCAAAACTTCCTTGTTGCGCGTCCTATCCGCACTGCTCCCTATTGAGACAGGCAATATTTCCTTTAACGGTCAAGATATTCGAGGGGTTCCCGCGCACAAACTACCCGGACTCGGCATCATCCATATCCCGCAGGGACGACAAATTATTCCTGGCCTGTCCGTACGCGACAATTTACTGATTGGCGCGAAAAACATCGGTCTTGAGCGTGCAGTCATCGATCAGGCGTTGGAAGAACAATGGGTACGTTTTCCAATTCTGAAAGAACGGCAGGGCATCCCGGGCTCAGCACTCTCAGGCGGAGAGCAACAAATGCTAGCCGTCGCACGTGGTTTGATGATGCGGCCCAAGGTGCTCATGCTCGACGAGCCCTCACTGGGCCTTGCCCCTCAAATCGTACAGCTCATTATGACGACCATGCGTAATCTCGCTGATCAAGGATTAGCCATTATTTTGGTGGAGCAAGTCGCCATGTTGGCACTGGAATATGCAGATCGAGCCATGGTGTTGCGCAACGGAGTCTGCGCGATGGAAGGACCCGCCAGAGAGTTACTGGCGAGTCGCGACTTGGTCAATAGCTATCTGTCGTAAAAGTCTAGCGGCTGAAACGCTGCGTTAACGCAGCGCCTTGTAGCGAATACGCTTGGGCGCTGCACCCGCCTCGCCTAAGCGACGTTTCTTGTCCGCCTCGTATTCTTGATAGTTACCATCAAAGAACACGACCTGCGAGTCACCCTCGAACGCAAGGATGTGGGTGGCGATACGATCGAGGAACCAACGGTCGTGGCTGATCACCATCACAGAGCCTGCAAACTCAAGGAGTGCATCCTCGAGTGCGCGCAAGGTTTCCACATCCAGATCATTTGAAGGCTCGTCCAGCAGCAACACGTTGCCGCCCGTAATGAGCGTTTTGGCAAGGTGGAGACGTCCTCGCTCACCACCGGAGAGCTGCCCGACCATCTTGCCTTGATCAGCGCCTTTAAAGTTAAAACGTCCTAAATAGGCGCGCGCCGGCATTTCAAAACGGCCGACAGTCAGCAAGTCCGCACCGTCGGAAATTGTGTCAAACACCGACTTGGCATCAGGCAAGGCATCGCGGGATTGATCGACAAAGGCGATCTTGACGGTCTGACCGATATTGACCTCGCCACTGTCAGGCTTGTCCTGGCCGGCGATCATACGGAAAAGGGTCGACTTACCTGCACCGTTCGGTCCGATGATGCCAACAATCGCACCTGGTGGGACTCGGAAGCTGACATTGTCCATCAACAGCTTGTCACCGAAGGCCTTGCTGACATTCACGAACTCAATCGCTTCGTTACCCAAGCGCTCGGCGACAGGAATAAAGATCTCCTGGGTTTCATTACGCTTTTGGTATTCGTGAGAAGAGAGCTCTTCAAAACGGGTCATCCGTGCCTTGGCTTTAGCCTGACGACCTTTGGCGTTTTGACGCACCCACTCCAATTCTTTCTTGATGGTTTTCTGACGGGCTGACTCGCTGGCTTCTTCTTGCTGGAGGCGATCGTTCTTTTGTTCAAGCCAGGAACTGTAGTTGCCTTTCCAAGGAATACCGTGACCGCGGTCGAGTTCGAGAATCCACTCAGCGGCATTGTCTAGAAAGTAACGATCGTGGGTCACGCCCACGACGGTACCTGGAAACTTTGCCAGAAATTGCTCAAGCCACTCGACGCTCTCGGCATCGAGGTGGTTGGTAGGCTCGTCTAGGAGCAACATATCTGGCTTGGACAAGAGCAAACGGCAGAGCGCCACGCGACGCTTTTCACCACCGGAGAGCTTGCCGACATTGGCATCCCACGGAGGCAAGCGCAGCGCATCAGCAGCGATTTCCATTTGTGTTTCTGTATCGTCAGAACCGCTTGAGGCTGCAGCCGAAATAATGGCCTCTAAATCAGCCTGTTCGGCGGCGAGCGCATCAAAGTCAGCGTCCGGTTCGGCGTAGGCCGCATAGACCTCGTCGAGTCGCTTTTTAGCCGCCACAACGGGACCCATGCCCTCCTCGACTGCTTGACGGACGGTGTGATCAGGATTGAGCTTGGGCTCTTGCTCCAGATAGCCGATATTGAGTCCCGGCATCGGCACG
>JBILJA010000147.1:0-5603 GCA_044368775.1 Burkholderiaceae bacterium | reverse complement strand
CTCCCGATGCCTCACCGCAGGCTTTCACACCCGAAGTCTATCCCCTGCCTTGCTTCGTTCGCAGGCACGGGCTCTTAGACCCCTTAATTGCTGAAATCGATGTGGCGTTGCAGGTAGTCGGTGGTGTTGTCGCGGCTTCTCGTCCAAATCCGGCGGGTGCGTTCTTGACGGAGGTTGATGCGGGGATGGATCGTGAGGCTAAGCGTCATGCTGCGGGTCTCATGCGGATTAATCATGTCGGTGAAGTCTGTGCGCAGGCTCTTTATCGAGGGCAGGCCGCCGCGGTCCAACACACTGAGAGCGCCGCCTTCTTTTTGGAGGCAGCGGCCGAGGAAGTCGATCATTTGGGCTGGTGCGCACAGCGTTTGCGAGAGCTTGATAGCCGTCCAAGCCTGCTCAATCCGCTCTGGTATGCCGGTTCTTTTGCGCTTGGTGTGCTTGCTAGCCGAGCCGGAACGGAGAAAAGTTTAGGATTTATGGCGGAAACCGAGCGTCAGGTGGAGGCACATTTAGAAAGTCATTTGACGGAGCTCCCGCAGGGGGATACCCGCTCGAGAGCGATCGTTGAGCAAATGAAGTGTGACGAAATCAAGCATCGGGTCAGTGCTGAACACAGGGGGGCAGCGTCTTTGCCTAAGCCGTTGCGCACCTTGATGGGTGTGATGGCCAAAGTGATGACGGGGACAGCCTATAAAATTTAGGGGTTGAGGACAAAGTGTTGCTGCGGTGCATCAAAAAATGTCATTACACTGAGTTTTTGTAGGGTAAAAAGAAGATTCTTGCGCCGCAGCAGATTTTCAGTTATTATTTGTTTATGGAAGTTCAGTCATAAGTGTGTTGAATTAAATTGCTAGGAAACGCTAAAGGCAATTGCCAAAGGCGACAAGCAAATTTTTAATTCTCGCACTGAGAGCATAAGGTCTCCTGAACTTGCCACAGTTGTCTCCTCCACCCTCCTCCTTTGGTGGATTTAGCCCAAGATTGCAAAATCTTGGGCTTTTTTTTGTAGTTTTAGGGGGACCGGTTAACCGCTCGCCAGTTTGCGCACCCAATAGGCCGTTGAAGGATCATAGGGACTGACGGCTGGATCACTCCCCAATGCGTCGAGTCGTCGCTCGATATCCCCGGCTAGACGCTTTCCGAACTCAACGCCCCATTGATCAAAGGGGTTGATGCCCCAAAGCACCCCTTCGGTAAATACTTTGTGTTCGTAGAGCGCGAGTAGTGCGCCGAGTTGTCTGGCTTCGAGTTTGGGCAAAACAATCAGCGTAGAGGGGCGACCACCCGGATGCACGTGGTGATGTGCAAGTACGGCAGCTTTTTCGGAGTCTTTTTCGGTTTTGCTGACTTCTTTGAGAGACTGTTCGTAAGTCTTTCCTTCGAGCAAGGCCGCGCGTTGCGCGAGGCAGTTCGCGATCAGCAGGCGGTGATGTCGGGTGTGACGGTGATCGGGCACTGCGCACAGGATGAAATCGACGGGCGCGCCCTTGCCATCTTGATGCAGCCATTGAAAAAAGGTGTGCTGACTATCCGTGCCAGGCATCCCCCAGACAACGGGGCTGCTCGGGACGTCGAGTGTTGAACCGTCGCGCAAAGTGGCTTTGCCGAGCGATTCCATTTCGAGTTGCTGCAACCACGGTACGAGGCTGCCTAGACGCGCATCGTAAGGGCAGAGTGCAAAGGAACCATAGCCCAACACGCTGCGATTGGCCACGGCGCTCAAGGCCATTTGTACAGGGGCATTGTGTTCGAGCGGAGCGTTGAGAAAATGCGCGTCCATTGCGGCTGCGCCAGCGCGCATGTCATTGAGCGCGTCGATGCCCAAGCCAAGCGCGATGGGCAGGCCGATCGAAGACCAAAGCGAGTAACGTCCACCTACCCAGTCCCAAAACTGAAAAATACGGTCGTCGTTGATGCCGAAATTGCGAGCCGCCTGAGGGTTGGCCGTCACGGCGGCAAAGTGGTCAAGCGGGTAAGCGACGCCATGGGCACGCAGCCAGTCGATCGCGCAGGCGGCATTGGCCATTGACTCGGTCGTCGTGAAGGATTTCGAAGAAACGATCACGAGCGTATCGTGCGCATCCAGCCCTTCGAGGGCCGCAGTGATGGCGTGCGCATCCACGTTCGAGGCGAATCTCAACGTGCGTCGCGTTCCTGCACCCGCAAGTGAGTCAAAAGCTAGACGCGGCCCCCAATCGCTGCCACCGATGCCCAGATGTACGACGTTGCGATACTGGTTGCGCGCATTGACTTCCTCGACAAATTTGACCAAACGCGCGCGTTCAGTCAATACAGCCTCGGCGACGGCTTTGGGAGGCGTCGGCGCGCGCAGGGCGGTGTGCCAAGCTGCGCGGTTTTCTGTCCAGTTGATGGCTGCACCCTCGAACAGGTCGCGTCGATATTGCTCAAAGTTTTGCTGCGTCAGTAAGGCATCGGCCGCTCGGACAAGCTCGGGCGAACTTCTCTGCGTCGTGAGATCCACCTCGAGTTCGGCCGCGGTGATCACACGCAGGGCTTCAGGCTTGGCGCTGCTGCTCAGCACAGCTTGTGAAAACTGTTTCCAAGCGGGGCTGTTTGACAATGAGGGCATAGGGCTCAGCAAAGTGAAGAGAAAATAGGTTTAGAAAGGCAGTTTGGCCGTTGGCGCGAGCGCCAGCAGTTGTTCGCGGAATACGTTTTTGATGCGCTCAAGGGCCTCAGGGGTATCCCCCTCGAAGCGCAAGACGACGACAGGCGTCGTATTGGAGGCGCGCGCCAAACCAAAGCCATCTGCATAGTCCGCACGCAGACCATCGATTTTGAAAATTTCGGTTGCGCCCGCAAATACCCCTTCGTTTTGCAAGCGCTTGATCAGCGCGTGCGGCTCGCCTTCGCGCATTTCAAGCTTGAGTTCGGGTGTTGAAACACCCTGAGGCAGAGCCTCAAGAACCGCCGAGGGATCGGCATCTCTGGAGAGGATCTCGAGCAGTCGAGCGCCTGTGTAGAGGCCATCGTCAAAGCCAAACCAACGTTCTTTGAAAAACACGTGTCCGCTCATCTCGCCAGCCAAGGGGGCACCGGTCTCCGCCAGTTTTGCTTTGATCAGGGAGTGGCCGGTTTGCCACATCAGCGGCTTGCCGCCCGCGGCGCGCACTTGTTCGGCGACATGGCGGCTGCACTTGACGTCATAAATGATGGTCTCGCCTGGGCAGCGTTTGAGGACGTCGCGTGCATACAAAATGAGCTGACGGTCTGGCCAGATGATCTGACCGGATTTGGTGACCACGCCCAATCTGTCGCCGTCGCCATCAAAGGCCAAACCGATTTCACAATCTGTGGTTTGTACGCAGCGGATGAGGTCCTCGAGGTTGTGTGGGTCGGCGGGATCGGGGTGGTGATTGGGGAAGGTGCCATCGACTGTGCAAAATAATTCAGTGACTTCGCAGCCAAGACCCCGGAAAAGGGCAGGAGCGACAGCCGCCGCAACACCATTACCGCAGTCAATGGCGATTTTCATCGGCCGGCTCAGCTTGATGTCACCGATGACGCGCGCCAAATAGGGCGTCAGAATATCAACGGCTGAGGCTTTGCCTGGTTTAGTGGCGATGGAAGGGCCTGCAGCGACTTCGTCACGTAGACCCAAGATCGCGTCGCCATGCAGTGTTTGGCCACCCATCATCATTTTGAACCCGTTGTACTCGGGAGGGTTGTGACTGCCCGTGACCGCAACGCCGGAGCCCGTTTTGAGGGTGTAGGCCGCAAAGTAAACCAGTGGCGTAGGGACTTCACCGACATCGATGGTGTCGATGCCGCCTTCGCGCATACCCTGCTGCAGGGCACCCGCCAACTCTGGACTACTGAGCCTGCCATCACGACCGACTACTAGGGTCGTCACACCACAGGCATGCGCACGCGCCGCTAGGCCCAAGCCAAGTTGCCTCGCAAAATCGGCATTTAAAGCGGTGGGTACAACGCCGCGAATATCGTAGGCTTTGAATGCGGCATGAGGAAAGTTATAGGGCGAGGGCACGTGAAGGACTCCAGAAGCAAAAAACACCGATCTCGTATTATCGCCGATCTGACAGGAATATTTCCCGCTAGAGCTAGGCGTGATTAGCCCTCGTCACTCCGTAACTCACCTACAATTTAACCTTTGGCAATCTGTAGGTTCGACCCTTACGTCAATGAAACCGCAAAAAAACTGAATGAGAACTCAATGAGCGCATTGAAACAGTTAGAGCAAATCGTGGGTGTGACCCAGGTTTTAACAGACGAGGCGATGATGCCTTACTTGGTGGATTGGCGTGGCCGTTATCGGGGCGATGCTTTGGCGGTTGTCCGCCCTGGGAGTACTGAAGAGGTGGCTAGCGTGGTGCGCTTGTGCGCCGAGCACAAGATTCCGATTGTGCCCTCGGGTGGCAATACGGGGATGTGCGGTGGCGCGACGCCTGATGAGACGGGGCGTGCGCTTGTCGTTTGCCTGGCGCGCTTGAATCGTGTGCGGGAAATCGACACGGATAACGACACCATGACCGTCGAGGCGGGATGCATTCTTCAAGCTGTTCAAGAAGCCGCGCGTGCTGCGGGTCGTTTGTTTCCCCTGAGCTTGGCGGCGGAGGGCAGTTGTACGATTGGCGGCAATCTTTCTACGAACGCGGGTGGCACGCAGGTGCTTCGTTACGGCAACACACGCGAACTCGCTTTAGGTCTCGAGGTGGTGACGCCTCAGGGAGAGATTTGGCATGGCTTGCGCGGCTTGCGCAAGGACAATACGGGGTACGACCTACGTGATTTGTATATCGGTAGCGAGGGCACGCTCGGGATCATTACTGCCGCGACCCTCAAACTCTACCCGGTTCCGGTTGCCCAGCGCATTGCGATGCTGGCACTCAACTCACTCGAGGATGCGATTGCGATGCTGTCGCGCGCGCGCGCTGGCTTTGGTGCCTCCTTGACTGGTTTCGAGGTCATGATGGGACCCGTGCTCAAAGCTGTGGTGCGTTTGTACCCCCAGCAACGCTTACCCTTTGAAGGACCTTCGGCGGATTCGCCCTGGTTTGCCATCCTCGAGCTATCGGATAGTGAAAGCGCTGAGCATGCGCAAGCGCGCTTTGAGTCTGTGTTGGGTGCGGCCATCGAGGATGGACTGGTGGTCGATGCGGCGATTGCTGAAAATATTGCTCAAAGCAAGGCGATCTGGCATTTACGTGAAAGCATCCCACTCGCCGAGGCTGAGCTTGGAAAAAGCATCAAACACGATGTCTCGATTCCTATTTCCTTGATTGGACAGTTTGTCCAAAAAACGAATGCGGCACTGCAAGTCAAGTTTCCTGGGATCCAGCATATTGTGTTCGGCCATTTGGGCGATGGCAACCTGCATTACAACGTCGCCCGCGCACCCAATCAGACCGAACAAGAGCTTCTCGCCACGCAATACGATGTTTATCAACTGGTCCATGACAGCGTTCATGCGCACGGCGGCTCAATTAGCGCCGAACATGGCGTGGGGCAACTCAAGCGCGACGAGCTGACACGCTATAAAAGCGAGCTCGAACTCAGACTCATGAAACAAATCAAGCAAGCACTTGATCCGGATGGATTGATGAACCCAGGCAAAGTCCTGC
>JBILJA010000146.1:0-5647 GCA_044368775.1 Burkholderiaceae bacterium | reverse complement strand
CGTTTTTACTGAGGAAATCGAACTTTTCGATCCTGCCGCCCCTGAAGGTAAACCTTTGGTCGGCAATAAGTACGCCTGGGAAAACTCAGATATTGAGGCAGTTAGCTACAACTACTCCCTCGCGCCAAGTCCAACAGAACGAAATATTTACCTGAGAATCAAATCTGTTCGAAGCTATTTGGTCAATGCTGAGGTATTGAGTCAAGCCGATTTTCAAAAAAAGATCGTCAAGAGCTTTTGATCTACGCCGGATACTCAACCTTTGCGTTCTTGCTCGCTTTATGGCTACTGGTCAGTTGGTTGCTACATCGTGAATTAGTGCTGGGCGCTTTTACTGTACAGCAAATCTTCGCCTTTCTTCACACACTATTTCACGGCGGCTTAGTCAAAATAATGTTTGGTGATTATGTTGAGCCAGCACATTTAAATAGTTTTTTTAGCATGATCGTCGTTTTCTATCCCTTTTTTGCAATCTTGGCGAATCGGCTTTTATTACAGGAATATGGTCTAAAGAAATCCTATCGATTGATTTTTAATTTACTACTCTTATTTTCAGTTAGCGTCATGATGCTTCATTTCACGACTGAAACATCTTTGACCTTTAGTTTAAATACCATTCTTGTTATCTGTGTCATTACATTCTTTTTAGTCGCCGCCCTGTTTGGAGTCGACTTAAATCATTCAAAATTTCAAGCAGACGCCTTGCCCATTCAAACCTTACGTATTTTTTATACCTTTAATATCGCGCTTTGGATGCTTGCCATCCTTCCACTCAAAGGCTTGCTTCCAACCGGTGAACTAGCGCTGCATTCACTGCACATCTATAACATGGTGAGTGGACTGGTATTTTTCTTTTTGCTTCAGTACCGAGCACGATCATTATTAAAACTCGAATCAAATCGAACGATCATGCTCAAGGCTGAGGCCGATCATGAACGACAGCAACGCGAGGAGCAATCAATGCTCATGACAATGCTTTCCCACGAAATCAAGACACCCCTTTCTATACTAAAACTCGTCGTAGATGAAAAAATTTCTGGTTCCGATTTGGAGGGGCATGCTAACCGTGCGGTTAACAATATCGACTTTATTATCGAACGTTGTCTTCAGCTCGGTCGGATTGATGCACAAGCAACGCTTCTTCACAAAAATGATCTCATCCTTGATGCGTTCTTCGCAACCCTGATTCTCGAACACAACGCTGAAGATCGATTTTTATTGAACTGTGATCCAAGTCTAATTTCACACACGGATGCTGACATCTTAAGAGTGATCGCTTCGAATCTAATGGAGAACGCACTCAAGTATTCACCGACGGGATCGATGATTCATATTACGGCTCAACGGCAAGAGCATAACCATCAGCCCGGCGTACAAATTCAAGTGATGAATGAAACTGGACCTATGGGTGCACCAGATCCATCACAAGTTTTTAAAAAATATTATAGAAACGCCTCCGCAACCAAGATAAGCGGTTCTGGACTGGGTCTTTATATTGTTGACGAATTAGTGAAGGTTTTAGGCGCATCAATCACTTATCAATCTCAATCTCAATCTCAACCACAACACGTTATTTTTAAGCTATGGATCCCCTCTTGAAGATTGCCTTGGTTGAAGATAATGATGATTTAAGAGATCTCTTAGCACGGGATATTTCCAGAGCGGGCTATGAAGTCCATACCGCTGAATGTGCTGAAGATCTGGATGATCTTGTTTCAAATACCCACATAGACCTCCTCATACTCGATCTTTCTTTGCCAGGAGAGGATGGATTGAGTATTGCTCGTCGCTATAAGCAGGCAAATCCAGAAACATACATCATTATGCTAACTGCACGTGGTCGCGAACAGGATCGAATCGATGGTTATGAATCTGGCGCTGATGTTTACCTCACAAAACCAATCTCTAGCAGCGAACTGATGGCTGCCATCGGAAGTGTTTCTCGGCGCTTGATCAAACGAAAAGATCTGATTGATGTCGTGCTAAATGTTCGTGCAATGACCTTAACGGGACTCAAGACCATTGCACTCAATCGACATGAAGTGGTCATGTTGAAGGCGCTTAATGAGTCAGCGAATGGCAATCTTCCTTATTTCAGATTGCTAGAACTCTATGACGAACTTGAAATAAACGAAAACGCCAAAGCGGCACTTGAAGTCCGTGTTGTTCGCCTTCGAAAAAAACTTGCCGAGGCAGGCATTGAAGGCAAAACGATTCGTGCAATTCGAGGTGAAGGCTACCATTTTCTCTCACGAATCAAAATAATCTGATCACCCATTCGGTAGGGTTTGGTAGGTAAATTTGGAAACAGTCGTTTAACGTTCTCTGCTCTCATCACATTCTATTTTTTTCCTAACTCAATACTAGCCGTGTATTGGTCAAGCCTATCACTGGGGTGATGTATCCCTTGTCGCCAAGAACGTCTATTACTTGCAATGACGTTTCAGTTTTAAAACCCTTTTTAATACAAAAATAGATGGCAGTGATTAATCCAGCGCACTGATTATTTCTGTCTATAAAATAATATAATAACTAGCACAAATCATACACATCAAACGAGACATTAAAAAGGTCAGACTCTAATGGGCATATCAAATTTTTTATTACTGACATTAGGGTTAACTTTTATATCTTTTTTAATCGCCTTTCTAATTGCACAGGTGACTTTTCGTCCGTCTTTAAATAAAAAATTAAATAACAAATTTGATGGCATTGTATTCATCAATCATGGAAGCTTAATCTTTTTATCATTGTGTCTGGCATTTATATTTAGCGACGTCTCACAGGTGAGCGTGAAAGCAAGGGCCGCAGTCATCAGTGAGGCGGACGCGCTCCGCACGCTTGGCAGAATCTCATTAAGCCTCGATGAACGCGTGGGTGTCCCATTAATGGCCACGTTAAAACAGTACACACAAGATGTCCTTCAAAAAGAGTGGCCTGAAATGAAGCACGCTGCAGGCGCTAGATTAAGCATTGACGAATCTTCTGCTCTAGCACCTTTAACTAAAATTTCTGACATTGTTTTCAATTCTCAAAATCATGCGCTTCTAAGTCCTCCCTTAACGAACCAACTTATATCGTTCACCAACCGAATCAGAGAACAACGCCTACTCAGAATTGAGTACAGCCGTTACTCCATCGGTTACCCTAGACTTGGATTAGTTCTTTTTTTGATGTCTGTATCGGTCATTGTCTTAACCTTAAGCGCAGTTTCCAAACGCCCTGTGCAGATCGTTTCAAACTTTACGTTACTCTTGCTGACGCTCATTTCGCTGCTAGTGGTGTATACACAGCAAAACCCCTTTGCTGCATTAGATGCGATATCCCCTATGCCACTCCAAGAGGCTTTGCAGCGCTTGGAACTAATGAAGAAAGTAGTTTTTTGAAAGATGGAATTTCCTCATAGCCAAATTTGGCTTGAGCCTAGTCAATAGGATTTTTATTTCCTTTGCCTGTCTTTAATATAATAGTTGTCATTCCTACGCTTTCTTTATCAAACCACCTTCCAGAAAACGCTGGGTGAATGAATAACGTTTGGGATATTTTTTTGGAGCTTTCATGACTGCCTTTTTTAAAGTTATCTCATCTACGTTGCTGGCAACCTGTTTAGTGAGCGCTTCCTTTGCGCAAGTCACTTCACCGCGCGCAGGTACCGCTGATAAAGAAACGTCGGGAAACCCAACGCCCGCTAAGGCGCCACTAGATAAGCAGGAAATTGCCAAGCAGCTCGCGAATCCGATCGCGAATATGATTTCGGTCCCGATTCAGGTTCAATTCAATCGTGGTATTGGAGCGAATCAAAAAGGCAAAGATCAGACTTTTTTGCTGCAGCCTGTAGCGCCTATCAGTTTGGGTGGTGGCGATCTATTTATAGTTCGACCCATTCTTTCCGCTGTTAATTTGAACGGTGTGAATGGCCAGAACGGCTTCGGCATATCCAATATTACGATTGAGTCTTTTTATGCACCCAACACAGGATCCTCCTGGATCTGGGGTATTGGACCTTACCTCTCTACACCTCTGAACAACAATGGTTTTTACAGCTCACAGCAAACGGGTGTGGGTGTGACAGGTGTTGTCTTGAACAGAGATGGCCCTTGGACTTATGGTCTGTTGGGTTATCAGTCCTGGAGCGTGGGAGGCGATCCTTCCTATGGAACACAGAACAATCTGTATGGTCAACCTTTTCTCGCCTACACCAACAAAAATTCCTGGACTTTCACTGCCAATATGCAGGCACAGTACAACTATGATGCGCGTCGCACCTCAAACCCGCTCTATGCTGGCGTATCCAAGTTAGAAGTCATCGGCGGCTTGCCCGTGCAATTCGGTGCTGGCGGCATTTACTACTTGAGCTCAACACCTGGTGGCGCATCAGGCTGGGGAGTTCGTGCGACCGTCACTTTTGTGTTTCCTAAGTAACTAAAACTACCACTTCTCAACCCCTGGTCGCAAATCTAGCTCAAAGGTCCACGCATCAGGGGTTTGTTCATGCAGCCAGAGATAGGCGCGGGCAATGCTGTCTGGTTCAAGCAAGCCCTGATCACCCAAGGCCGCAACACGCTCTGGTTGTGTGTTGCGAACACGCTCTGAATCAATCACGCCATCCACTACGACATGGGCAATATGCAGGCCTTGGGGACCAAACTCTCGGGCCATGCTTTGCGCTAAAGCGCGTAACGCCGCTTTACCACCCGCAAAAGCACTAAAACCAACCCCGCCCCTTAAACTCGCCGTCGCACCCGTAAACAAAATCGTGCCACGCCCTTTGGGTAACAATACGCGCGCGGCCTCTCGACCGACCAAAAATCCGGCCATCGCGCACATTTCCCAAGTTTTAAAATATTTTTCTGCGGTCATTTCCAGCAAGGGAAAGCGCACGTTCCCACCCACATTAAAGACCACGACCTCAAGAGACCCTACTTCGCTTTCAATTTTTTTAAATAGCGCGATGACCTCGTCCTCGCGGCGTGCATCGAGCTGATAGGCCAACGCACGACCACCTGCGGCTTGGATGCTTTGCACCAGTGCTGCGCTGGCGTCCGGTGTACGACGCGTCACACAGACGGTAAAGCCTGCTTGCGCAAAGCGTTTTGCAATGGCACTCCCCGTTGCATCACCCGCCCCTACGATCAGGCAAACCTTTTGTTTCGTTGTGGGCGCAGTCGAAGTGTTCATTGTTATGCCCTCGCAGTCGGACGTGCCACCACAGAGGTGTACCAACGGTTGAGTTCTTTGAGCTCAGGCGGGATACGAGTCCCCGTCGCCTTGCCGACTAGAAAGCCGCACTGGGCAACAATATCTGCGATTGTGTAGTGATCCGCGGCGATAAATTCGCGACCGGCCAGCTCGCGATCGAGCCAAGCAAATGCATCAAATGCCCGAGTACGGGCATGCTCACCACAAACGGGCTCTTGTTGTAGGCGTCCAACCCAATATTCGCCAGTATGCTGAAAGTAGCTGACAATCGGTGCAACGATTTCAAATTCAATGCGTCGGGTCCACATGTCCACTTGGGCTTTTTCTATATTGGTGCGACCAAAAAGTGGCTTATCTGGATGGAGCGCCTCAAGGTAGCGACAAATCGCAACAGACTCGGTGAGCAACGTGCCGTCATCGAGTTCAAGCACCGGCACTTTACCCAGAG
>JBILJA010000035.1:0-19069 GCA_044368775.1 Burkholderiaceae bacterium | reverse complement strand
GCTCTGGCACTCGCCTTTGCTGCATTCACAGCAACTGGCGTCGCTTCCGCGCAGACGGTAGATAATTGGAAGAACGGCTCAGGTGAGCTCATTTGGAAGAACGGTTCCAATGAACTCTGCTGGCAGGACAACTTCTGGACCCCAGCTACGGCTGCAGCCGAGTGCGTCAAAAAATCTGGCCAGCCTACAGCTGACAAGATTTCGATCAAAGCAGAAGCTTTGTTCGACTTTGACAAAGCAATCGTCAAACCAGAAGGTCGTAAGATTCTCGACCAGGTTGCCGCTCGCCAAACTCAAATCAACCTCGAAACCATCATCGCCGTCGGTCACACTGACTGGATCGGTCCTGATGCATACAACCAAGCTCTCTCGGTTCGCCGTGCTGATGCTGTGAAGGCATACTTGGTTTCGAAAGGCGTGCCTGCTAACCGCATCACTGCGTCCGGCAAAGGCAAGTCAAACCCAGTCGCTGACAACCGTACAGCAGCTGGTCGTGCTTTGAACCGTCGTGTAGACGTTGAAATCATCGGCAGCAAGAAGTAATTCTTGACGCTGATTGGTTAAGGCTGTTTCGGCAGTCTTAGCTAAATTAAAAGACCTCGTTCGCGAGGTCTTTTTTCTTTTGTGGATTTCGTTTGGATCCGAGCCAAGTTTTGGTACTGTATACAGGTATTTGAACTGCTATTTTCTATTTGTATTGCTGCATCCACGTCAGACTTTTAAAAGAATCGCCATGAACGCTGATTTGCCCAAAGGCTCTAGTAATGTTGATCAAGCCGAACTCGACAAATTCAGTGCCCTCGCCTCGCGCTGGTGGGATCCGAATAGTGAGTTCAAACCTCTGCATGCCATTAATCCACTGCGCCTTGATTGGATCAAAGGGTTGGCAGGCGGCCTTCAAGGCAAAAAAGTGCTGGACGTAGGCTGTGGCGGTGGTATCTTGGCTGAAAGCATGGCCATCAGTGGCGGCGAAGTGACTGGCATTGACTTAGCGGATAAATCACTCAAGGTCGCGCGCCTGCATGGACTAGAGTCCGGCGTCCCAGTCACCTACCGTAGCATCAGTGCCGAAGACATCGCGCTCGAGCAGCCTGGTCAGTTCGATATTGTGACCTGCATGGAAATGCTTGAGCATGTGCCCGACCCTGGCTCCATCGTGCGCGCCTGCTCAACACTGGTCAAACCAGGCGGCTGGGTCTTTTTCTCAACGATTAATCGCAATCCCAAATCGTTTTTATTTGCAATTATTGGTGCAGAGTACATTTTGCGTCTTTTGCCCCGCGGCACACATAGCTGGCGCAGTTTCGTACGCCCAAGCGAGCTCGCACAAGCTGCTCGCGCTGCTCACCTCACCACCCATCAAGTCATCGGCATGGGCTACAACCCCCTGACCGAACATTACTCGCTCAATCAAGACACGAGCGTCAACTATCTCATGGCCACTCGCAAAGGCGACCTGTAAATGACTGCTCTCGTATTGTTTGATTTTGATGGCACGCTTGCCGACACTGCACCTGATTTGGCCGCTGCCGCCAACAAGCAACGCGAACGAATGGGTTTAGAGCCCTTGCCTATTGATGTACTGAGACCCTATTCTTCTGCTGGCGCACGAGGTTTGTTGCGTTGTGCGTTAGACATCACCCCAGAACACCCTGAATACGAACAGCATCGTGTTCAGTTTCTAAAAGATTACGAAGCTGCGATGAATGTAGATACGCGCTTGTTTGACGGCGTACCTGAGTTGCTTGAAGATATTTCGCGCAAGGGCTTAACGTGGGGCATCGTGACAAACAAAGCCACCTACCTTGCACAGCCCTTGGTTGCTGCCTTGGGACTCGATCAAGATTGCGCGGTCTTGGTGTGCGGTGATACGACCGCGCACTCCAAACCACATCCCCTGCCCTTGTTACATGCGGCTCAACAAGCAGGCTTTGGCACAGATCGCAGCATTTATGTTGGCGATGATATTCGAGACATACAGGCGGCGCGTGCGGCAGGTATGGCGTCGATTGCTGCGGGCTACGGCTATTGTGGTCCTGATCATCCGATCGAAACCTGGCAAGCAGATCATTGTGTCAACTCAGCAAGAGAAATGTGGCCTGTCATCAGAAAGCTGTTAAATACTTAAACATGTGTTGAACTCTTTTACATAGAAAGAGTCTGAATAAATAGATTGTTCGTCTACAATCGAACTACTGGGGCCGATCCGGATTCGACGTGGGTCGCGAAACAGTGCAGGGCATGCCGAGCACCAGTTCGCTCGTAAATCCACTGGAAACACTATAAACGCCAACGACGAGCGTTTCGCTCTGGCCGCTTAAGCGGTGAGCCGCTGCACTGATTTGTCTTTGGGTCAGGTGGAGAAATCCACAGCAGCGTCATTTACAAAGAATCGGAGTTTGCCGGGTCACTCGTCAAATTCTTAAATCCAAGTGAATCGCCAAGGTCCGGCCTGTCGGTTGGCTAAGTCCGAGGTTAAACAAAAAGTAAATCGACTACGCATGTAGAACTGCCTGCAGAGGGCTCGCGGACGGGGGTTCAATTCCCCCCGGCTCCACCATACCGCACAAGACCATCCTTTCGAGGATGGTCTTTTTTTTGAGATTAAGGTTTATTCGGGTCTGCGGATGTACTCGAAAAAACTGATGCCTCAGGTCCCATACTTTACTTACTTAACTCTTTAGCCCTTGCATCTCGTTGATCATCAGTCATTTCATCGCAACGACTGCTTCGATCTGGACTGCGCAGCCTGTCTTGTGTGCCGGCTCTGGGGCCATACATTCGAGTCGACTGCTTAAATACATCCCACGTGATAAATGCCATGCTGATAACCGCTATATGACCGAGCTTGTTGTATGGGATAGAGAGTGGATCGCCTATATAAAGCCCGAAAGCTAAACACCAAAAAAAGAACAACAGAATGCTGGCGACGTAGCGAACATATACAGGTGCATGCCGCAGAGGATTGAGATTTGGATCTAGGAGATGACGCGCATTTTGGAACAGAAAATGAAAAAGCTTCAAAATACCGAACATTTAAGTACCCCCGTTATCTTCATTTACTAGTGCTTTCAAGACGTTATAGTCAGGTTAAGCTTAAGATAACTTCTAGCGCAGCTTAGTATTTGTAAGCTAAAAGAAAAATTAATATTCACCAACGTCGCAGAAGTTTTTTGTCATTCATGTGTTTGGGGGTGCAGTTCACAAACAAGCTTAGGAATTGCGATCATTCCAACGCTCACCACTTCGGTTTGCGCTTTTCAACAAATGCCGCAATCCCTTCGTGTGCCGAATCACTCATTGCGATGTTGCAAAAGCTATCCGCGGCAGCAGTGACCGCTTGCCTGTAACCATTGTCATTGGCTTGCATAAATGCCGCACGTCCGAAACGAACCACCTCCGCTGATTTTCCACAAATGACCTGTGCCAACGAACGGGCAGCAGCCATTTCCTGCCCCTCATCGACCAGCTTACTGATCAGCCCCAGCCCCATCGCCTCGTCTGCATCAAACGCTCGGCCGCTAAAGAGCAACTCAAACGCACGATGACGACCAATGATGCGCGGCAAGTGCGTGAAATGTATAGAAGGCAATACCCCTGCATCGATTTCAGGATAGCCAAACGTCGCGTTGCGCGACGCAACAATCATGTCGCAGGAGATAGCGAGCGTCATGCCACCGCCTCGTGCCGTACCGCCAATCGCAGCAATGGTGGGCTTTCCCATCGAAAATTGTAGGTCCGTCATTTTGATATAAAGCCGATCCAGCAGCGAGCGAAACTTAGCTGCACCTTCTGCATGAACCGCAGCAAGGTTTAAACCCGCGCAAAACCTGCCTGGAACGTGGCTACCGACGATCACAGCGCGCACCGCATCATCCGCAGTCGCCTGCTCTAGATAGGCTAAGTACTCATCGAGCATCTGCTCAGAGAGCGCATTAACCGGCGGGTTGTTGAACATGAGTTCAGCCACACTATTACGAACTTCATAACTCAGAAATGACATGATTTTTCCTTGTTCTGGTTGACCCAGAATGACACCTGACGGGTTTTGCACTGCATAATAGTTCGATATAGATAAACAAGTTATAGCAAAGCTTATATGAAACCCTTAAAAAATATAAAAGTCGTCGATCTGAGCAAAGTCCTGGCAGGACCGCTTTGTGCGCAGTTCCTTGGCGAACTCGGCGCCGATGTGATTAAGATTGAACCGATCGAAAGTGGCGATGACACACGCGCATGGTTGCCTAAGGAAAAAGAACAATCGGCAATCTTCCTCGCTGTGAACCACAACAAGCGCAGCATTGCAGTCGACTTAAAATCGCCTGAAGGTCAACAAATCGTTCATGAACTCGTGGCCCGGGCAGATATTATTCTGCAGGGATTTGGTTCGGGCACCGCCAAAAAATTGGCGGTTGATTATGAAACGATTAGCAAGATCAATCCAAAGATTATTTATCTTGAAATTTCCGGCTATGGGCGTGAAGGTCCTTTGGGTAAAGAACCAGGGTACGACGTGATGCTTCAGGCATTTAGTGGCATGCTCAGTTCGATGGGCGATCCTAATGGAAACTTTTCACGCGCAAGTTTTTCGCCTGTCGATCTCGGTACGGGATCTTTTGCACTGAGTGGAATATTGGCAGCATTACTAGAGCGCCAACAGACTGGCAAAGGTGTGTATGTTGAGGTATCCCTGCTAGATACTTCAATCTCTCAAATGGGATACATGGCCCAAAACTATTGGCGAACAGGCTCACCTCCACGTCGCATGGGCACTGCCCATCCCGCTATGTCACCCTATCAAGCTTTTGAAACAGCAGATGGCTATCTCATGCTTGGCGTGGGTAATGATGCGCAATGGAAGCGTTTTTGTGTCGCGACCAAATTTGATCACCTTATGAACGATCCTCGCTTTGCAACCAATGCAGAGCGCGTTTCAAATTTCAATGAGACCGTTCGCGTGGTGGCCGAAGTCATGCGTATGCGATCAACCGATGAATGGTTAGACTTACTCAGAGCTTCAGGCGTACCCTGTTCACCAATTAATACCTTGGATCAAGCGCTAGAACATCCGCAAGTTCAATCACGCGCACTGATTGTTGAAACGGAGCATCCAGTACTTGGAACGACCAAAAATGTCGGCTATCCCGTCAAGTTTAATCATGAGCCGAGGGATGCTTCTCGCCACGCGCCTCTCCTGGGGGAACACACCAAGGAAGTGCTCACAGAAATGGGCCTATCCAATGAGCGCATCGATGCTTTATTTGAACAAGGCATTGTTGAGCAGGCAAAAATTAACCGTTAAAGAATAGAGAAATTTTATGTTCGCCTTCAAACAATATTACTTTGACGACTTTACGCTTGGTGAAGAATTTCCGATCCCATCCCGTACGATGACAGAAGCGCTTTTTGCAGCCTTCCAGCTCGCGAGTGCAGACAACCATCCCAGCCATTATGATGTTGAATACTGCCGTAAACGTGGCATGCCAAACTTAGGCGCGCACGGCTTTCAAATTTTGATTCAAAGCGCTGCGGGTGCGGGATGGTTTCCCCATTATGTTGAGGACTCAATGAAAGGCTTCATTGAGCAATCCAGCAAATTTCTCAAACCCGTCTACGTCGGTGACACCCTCTATCCAAGCTTAAAAGTATCTAAGCTAGACTGCGGCAAAACCACTGGCGTGGTCACCCTCGCCTCCACCATTTTGAATCAACGAGATGAATTGGTCATGGAGGGTGAACAGAAATACCTGATTAAACGCCGCCCTAGTTGTGACGTTTAACAACCGCCAACCCATTGCACTCTATTGTGCGCGAAAGGACCACTCCGGATCACTTTCTGCGCGTGCTATCCGACTTTTGGCAACAACAGCACTGATCCTGCTTTCACCGTGTATTGATCCACATGACCAGATACTTTTAAATCATTGTCGATGTAGTGCAGATGAAATTTCTCACCAGGATGGGTAATCATCCCTTCTAGCTTGTCGCCACTATAGACACCGACTAGTTGACCCGCTGAGAGAGGACTACGAAAAAGCTTCATTCCCGACTGAGCATTCGCATGGCCGCCATGACCTCCATGACCTCCATGTCCTCCACTCGCAGCACTCGCACCATGACCGCTTTTCTGAGGCGCGTCACCCGATGAACGCTCGCCGGTCACGACATGCCAAATCAAATGTGCATAATGGCCTGTGACTCTAAATATAAAAGGCTGGGTTAAATCAAGTTTTCTAGAGGCCGCTTGTTGAGTGACAAATGTTTCAAACTGCGCTTGGGTCATATCCGTCGGCACCTTGACCGAGTCCCAGTCCGTCACTTTTGCGCTAGCCCACAACACCGCTGAATCGTTGGCTTTGGGTGGCAGTACGGCGCCTTTTGGATCCGTACCAAGACTCACCAAGAGTTTGCCATCAATTTGAATGATCTCTCCCTTCAGTCCCGCTAAGGCACCAACGCCCCAAACGCCAGCTGATGCGGGTAGCTCCGACAAAAGAACCTGCCCTGTCGTTTCTCCCGACTGCATCATGTGTTTGAAATTGCCGAAGTGCTTGAAATCTTGCACTTGTGCGATGGCAGCCGAAGCCACTAAAGTCATTGTGGCGATCAGTATTGAAAATGTATGACGCATGAGATGTCCGAGAGAATGCTTAAATCATTGAATTGTCGCGTAAATCAGTGCGTAACCATATAAAGCTCAAACCGCACCGGTGTACTCTCCGCGTGCGGGATAGTCTTTATTGATCGAATAGTCGATCGCAAGTATGAGATCTTTAAAAGATGGACGAGCAAACGGCATGGTTTGCACGGCACCGTAATAGAGCGTCTGATCGGGACGGATCAAAAACAAACCTGGTTCGATAAAGATGGCTGGTTCTTCAACGCCCGCCGAGGTTAACCCTCTGCCAGTCGAGAGATACAAACCCCAAGCACGCGCAGTCGCGAGCGACAGGTCATACCCAAACCGTAGTTCAGGCATCCCTACCCTCTTAGCCATCTCGCGTGCTCTGCCTTCGTCGTCTGACGAAATCGCGATCACATTCACACCGCGCTCTTTCAATTGAGGCAACAAGACACCGAGTTCTTTTAGATACGTCACGCACAGCGGGCAATGCAGGCCTCTAAAAAACACAACAAGGGTGAAGGTCTTGGGCTGATCCTTCGCCAAGCTAAATGGACCGTGATCGAGTGTGGGGAGCTCTAGGGTGGGAACGGCTTGACGTGGAATAAGCATTGATAGCTCCTGCTCTAAATATATTAAAAGTATGAGAGGGTAAGATACGTATCGTACTAAATAGTGCTATTTTATTTGCAGCACCTGAAATTTGAACCTATTCCTTGCTGCATCGCGGTAGATTTAAAACACCTTAAACTCAAATAAAAGTTAAAAATCAACATCTGGAGACACGATGACAGCTCGACTACATGGAAAAATTGCTCTCATCTTAGGAGCAGGCTCGGTAGGACCTGGTTGGGGAAATGGTCGGGCGATGGCAGTTCGTTTCGCCGAAGAAGGCGCGAAAGTATTTGGCGTCGATAAGGATTTAGACCGAATGGCCGAGACAGTTGAACGCGTTCACGCGATCGGTGGTGACATCGAAATTGCCCACTGCGACGTCACACAAAGCGCCCAAATCGCCGACATCGTTCGTCAGTGCATTGAAAAATGGGGACGCATCGATATCTTGATTAATAACGTGGGGGGCTCAGCCTCTGGGGGACCGGTCGAACTCGACGAGGACGTTTGGGACGCACAGGTCGACAGCAATCTCAAAAGCGTCTTTCTAAGCTGCAAACATGTTTTGCCCATCATGGAAAAGCAAGGAAGCGGTGCGATCATTAATATGTCTTCCACCTCGGGCACCCGCTGGACAGGTTCCGCGCAGGTCGCCTATGCGGCGACTAAAGCGGGGGTGATTCAGCTCTCTAAGGTGGTCGCGATTCAGTATGCCAAGAAAGGCATTCGGGTCAACACCATCGTCCCTGGTCAACTCCACACACCCATGGTTGAGGTCAGGCTCGCGGGCCAACGATCTGGCGGGGATGTCGCAAAATTACTCGAGCAGCGGCAAGCCCGCATACCATTACCCTTTATGGGCGATGGAAGAGACACCGCCAACGCAGCTGTTTTTCTCGCTTCGGACGAGGCACGATTTATTACAGGCACTGAAATCGTTGTCGATGGCGGCATGTCTGTGCGCTGTGGTTAATTTTTTAATGAATGCTATCAATAACAATCAATTTCTTTTGGAGACACCGCATGAAGACCACCATTAAAAAAATAGCCTATACATTTCTTGGCACGCTGATGATCGCTGCCGCACCGCAATTCGCCATGGCACAAGCTAAAACCACCAAACTGATTGTCGCCTTTCCTCCTGGGGGTCCTGTCGATTTTGTCGCACGCAGCATCAGCGAGGCTCTGTCCAAGGAGCTCGGTCAGCTGGTCATTGTTGAAAATAAAGCGGGAGCGAATGGCGCGATTGCAGCCGACTATGTCGTCAAGTCCGCACCGGATGGCAATACGTTGTGGCTGACCAGTGTCGGCGCGGTCGCCATCAATCCCAGCCTCTACCCCAAGCTGTCATACAACCCACAAAAAGATCTGGCGCCTGTCTCGCTTGTGGTCAACAACGTTGAACTGCTGGTCGTCCACCCAAACAATCCAGCGAATAACCCAGCTGAGTTTGTTGCGAATGCCAAAAAACAGCGTACCACTATGGCATCCTCGGGGGCAGGCAGTGTGCCTCACTTGGCGATGGAGCAAGTGGTCGATAAGACCGGTGCAAATTTAGTCCATGTGCCTTACAAGGGTGCAGCACCTGCGATTACAGATGTGATGGCAGGTCATGTGGATGGATTTTTTGGAGATATCCCCGGTCTGATCAACAACGTCAAAGCAGGTAAGCTCAAACCTGTTGGTCTCGCGGCAACACAACGTCATCCCCTTTTGCCGGATGTCAAAACATTCGAAGAAATGGGCATCAAGGGCGTCGACTCTGATAACTGGTATGCGATCTTTACCTCTAAAGCCACGCCTCCCGCAGAAATCGATCGCATCAATAAGGCAATCGCGCGCGTCCTAGCCAATGATGCGGTTAAAACACGTTTAGCTAACTCTGGCGCGCAACCCGCTGCATCGACACCGCAGCAATTGGCTGAATTATTAGCCAAAGACACAGCAAAATGGGAACAACTTATTCGTAGTAAAAATATTCAACCACAGTAAACAGTTTGAAATGCTTAAGCATCAGGAGAACAGTATGGCTCAAGAAAGTTGGAAAACGGCTTACCGCTCTTTTTATTACGAACAGGCGCCTCTTCCGGACGATCTTGAGCTTGATGCTGCTAAAACCGCATTGCTTGTCATCGATGTGCAAAATACCTACTTGACTGAATCCAAGGACTCCATCGAGCGTCAACGTTGGGCGCCCTTCATGAGACGCATGCACGGACAAGTCATTCCAAACATTCAACGCTTGATCCATGCATGTCGATTAAAGGATATGAATGTGCTGCATGCGCGCATCGCTTGTCAAACCCCTGATGGTCGCGATCGCTCGCTTTCACAACGCAAGCCAGGATTCAATAATTTGCTGCTACCCAAAAATGATTGGGAGAGTCAAATCATCGATGCCCTCGCTCCAAAGCCCGAAGAAATCGTCGTGTTAAAAACAACCGACAGCGCCCTGACAGGCACGAATCTTCGGCTCATGCTCAACAACTTAGGCATACAGCATGTCATTTGCGTGGGTATTTTTACGGATCAATGCGTCTCAAGCACGGTTCGCAGTCTCGCTGACGAAAGTTTTGATGTCATCGTCTGTCACGATGCCTGCGCGGCTGCAACAGATGAGTTACATGACAATGAACTCAAAACAATCAACTGGATTTACTGTCAGGTGGCCAGCACAGACGAAACTTTAAATTTTATTCGTTAAAAACCGTCGTCAAACTCTGCTAGCATTGAAGAGGTTTTTATTTAACATTTTGTTAAAAATAAAGACGTTGCACTCGGAGCTGCACAGATGTCGACACCTATCAAAAACACAGGTTATACCGTTCTTCACGACTCGCTCGTGAACCGCGGTACGGCATTTACCGAAAAGCAAAGAAAAGCGGCGGGTCTTGAGGGTCTCTTACCTCCTGGCGTCGATACCCTAGAGCTCCAAGTCGCTCGGGTTCACACGCAGCTTGACATGCTCGACACGGATTTGCAGCGCTATTTATTTTTAATGGACTTGCAAAGTCGTAATCAGACACTGTTTTATGCAGTACTGATGTCCGATGCCGCCAAGTTCATGCCTCTTGTTTATACGCCAACGGTTGGCGAAGCCTGCCAAAAGTTTGATCATATTTTCCGCTCAACACGCGGTCTTTATCTTCCCATCAGTGCCAAAGGGCGTTTGAAAGAGTTGATGGCGAACTGGCCGCAAAAAGACATCCGTTTTATCGTTGCCACGGACGGCGAACGTATTCTCGGCTTGGGCGACCTAGGTGTGGGCGGCATGGGTATTCCGATCGGCAAACTGGCGCTCTACACCGCGGTTGCTGGCGTACCTCCTGAGCTCACACTTCCGATCATGCTTGATGTAGGCACCAACAATCAGACACTACTGGACGATCCGCTCTACCTCGGCTTACGTCAGCAGCGCGTGCGGGGCGACGAATACCACGCGTTCATCGCTGAATTTGTCGATGCGGTACAAACGCTTTATCCCAAATGCTGTTTGCAGTGGGAAGATTTCGCGAACTTCAATGCTGTTTCGATTCTAGAGACCTACAAAGACAAAATCTGTACCTATAACGACGACATCCAGGGTACGGCGGGTGTCGCGCTTGCGGGTCTGTATGCGGCCCTACGTATCACCGGTCAAAAACTGACGGATCAGCGCTTTCTGTTTATGGGCGCGGGCTCTGCCGCCACCGGTATCGCTGAGCTGATCAGCGAGGCCATGGTGATGGAAGGCCTGACGATCGAAGAAGCTCGTGGCCGTAACTGGTTGTTTGATATCAACGGACTGGTGGAATCCACCCGTACGGACTTGGCGGAGTTTCAAAAGCCGTTTGCGCATCAACATGCACCTTGCAAGTCTTTTGTAGACGCAATTAACGCGATCAAACCAAACGGAATCGTGGGGGTTAGCACGGTCCCCAAGCTCTTTAATCAAGCAGTGATTGAGGCCATGTCCAAGGTCAATGCTCAGCCTATTATTTTCCCCTACTCCAATCCGACTTCGCGCTCAGAATGTACGGCCGAAGAGGCTTACAAATGGTCAAACGGCAAAGCAATTTTTGCAAGCGGCAGCCCCTTTGATCCCGTGACACTGGGTGCAAAGACTTTCGTCCCAGGTCAAGGCAATAACGTTTACATTTTTCCTGCGATGGGGATGGCTGTACTTGCTACCCAGTCCAAGCGTGTGACCCAACAAATGTTTATCGTGGCAGCCAAAGCAGTGGCAGAACAAGTGACGAAAGAGGATCTGAATACCGGACTCATTTATCCTCCACAGTCACAGATTCTTGCAGCTTCGCTGCATACTGCTGCAAAAGTTGCGAATTACATTTTTGATCAAGGCTTGGCGCGCGTCGAGCGACCCAAGGACATTGCGGCACATATCAAAGCATTGGCTTACAAGCCAGTCTATGGTGATTGATCGCATCACCAGCGCATATTTGCTTATTAAGAAGAAACATTTGCCTTTAAAGCCATTAATCGTAGACAATAAAAAGTAACATTTCATTACAGCCCCCTCTAGTTTCGGCCCACATACGCATGCAAATACACGCTCAAAATGGCCTTGATTTGCTTGAAGCAAGACTCAGTCAAGATCTGTCTTGGCTAGAACTTCCTGCAAAGCCCTGGATGATTAAAAAATCGCATGAGGGACAACCCGTCATCGATGTCGCCGTCATTGGCGCAGGGATGGCGGGACTCACAGCAGGTACGGCACTGAATCTCTTGGGACTCCATCCCGTCTTGTTTGATCGCGCACCCGAGGGCTATGAAGGGCCGTGGATCACCACCGCGCGCATGGAAACACTGCGATCGCCCAAGCAATTAACGGGTCCAGCACTCGGCTTGCCTGCCCTCACCTTTCGCGCCTGGTTTGAGGCCCAGTTTGGTGCACAGGCCTGGACTGAGCTCGACAAAATCCCACGCACGCAATGGATGGAGTATCTGCGCTGGTATCGCAAGGTCACCAAGCTCGAGATTAGAAATGAACATCAGGTGCTAGAAGTCCACCCTAGAGCGGATCAACTCGTCGAGCTCTTGGTGCAACACCCAAAGGGTATTGAAAAGATTTTTGCAAGACGAGTGGTCATTGCCTCTGGACGGGATGGTCTAGGTGGCCCGTCACTCCCCCATTTTGCGAACAAAGTCCCTCCTCAACACAGAGCACATTCTTCTGATCCCCTCGACTATCACACACTCAGGGGAAAACGTGTGGGCGTGATCGGTGCTGGTGCCTCAGCCATGGACAGCGCAGCGACCGCACTCGAGTGCGGCGCAAAGAGCGTCGACATGTTGATCAGACGCGCTGACTTACCTCGGATCAATAAAGGCAAGGGCGCTGGCAATCCGGGACTGACGCATGGTCATATTGATTTACCAGATGAATGGAAATGGCGCATTCGTCATTACATCAATGCGCAACAAGTACCGCCTCCGCGTGGAAGTACCTTGCGCGTATCCAAACACGCCAATGCACGTTTCAATCTGGGATGTCCCATCGATGACATCACCGTCGACGCCCAGGGGAAATTGACGATTCATACTCCCAAAGGCGTGTTCGAACTCGACTTTCTGATTTTTGCGACGGGATTCAAAATAGATTGGCTCGCCCGCCCTGAATACGCAGTGATTGCCAAACATCTGCGTACTTGGGGTGACCGCTACCAGCATGAAGCCGGCCTAGAAGATAGAGAGCTACACGATTCTCCCGACTTGGGAACCATCTTTGACTTAAAAGAAAAAAATCCAGGTCAATGCCCTGGCCTTGAGCGCATTCATGTGTTTTGCTATCCGGCTGCCCTCTCCCACGGTACCATCTCAGGTGATATTCCCGCGATCAGCGATGGCGCCAAGAGGCTCGCTCAAGGTATCGTGAGTTTATTTTATAAAGAAGATGTCGCGGATCACTTTGAAAATATACAAAACTTTGCCGAGCCTGAGATCATGGGAGATGAGTGGAATGTCGCCTCGCCTCCTCAGACCATAAAATAAACATCTAACGTTGACTCGTCATCATTGAACTGGAAGGGACATGACAAATCTTGAAGCATTGAAAGAAAAACCGGACACGCTAGATCGTCTGCTCGAACTCGTCCCCGGCTCACGGACCTACGAGATCAGGCATCAGCGTACAAAAGTGGTGGAGGCAACACAGGCAAGCGAAGATCTGCTGCTTGGTGGTCCTGTAGAGGGACTGTCGATCAGTGATCGACTCCTCGTAGCCTTGCTGGCCTGCGTCCTCACACCGTCGCAAGCCTTGAAAAATGAATACGTAAATAGACTCTCGGCCTCAGGCGTACCAGACCACACGATCCAATCTGTGGCAAGCGCTCAACTCGATCAACTCAAGGACCAGCGTCTCAAACAGATACTGATATTTACCGCTGCGCTGATCACCGATCCCGTCAAAGCAGACAAACCAGCGCTACTCGCACTACAGGCCTCGGGACTCACCACGCCTCAGATTACGGCATTGGCTCAGTTAATTGCTTTCGTGTCTTATCAGGTAAGAGTTTATGCAGGACTTCATGCCCTGAAAGCATTGAATGCGCAAGGAGCACAGCCATGAGCGAAGTCATCCGCATCAAAGGCTTTACAAATGAAACTCTAGATTGGAAAGCATGGCTCGACGTCGTCAAGATCAGTGAAGCGAGCGCCGAACAGATCGCGATTCTCGAAGAAAGCCACCCTAAGGCAAAAGAATCGGACTATTACCTTTTTCTTGCACACCAGCCTGAGATTTTGCGACAACGTTCCGCTGCGTTTAATGCCATCATGTATGCGCCCGGAGGGATGCCCCGCGCCGAACGCGAACTCTCCACCGCGGTAGTATCCCGCATCAACGGATGCGTGTATTGCGCCTCAGTGCATGCTCAGCGCTTCGAGCAACTCGCCAAAAGAAATGACAGTATTAAACAAGTGTTTACGGATCCCCGTACGGCTGGGACAACAGACCGAGAAAAGGCGATTGTCCAGTTCAGTATTCTGCTCACAGAAAAACCTGATGCAGTGACAGCCTCAGATATCCAAACGCTTAAAAATGTCGGTCTAGACGATGCTGAAATTCTGGACCTTATTCATTCTGTCGCCATTTTCGCTTGGGCAAATCGCTTGATGCTCAATCTCGGCGAACCAGTCTTTCCCTCAGTTTGACACTCTCAATCAGGAGAAACCTATGCAATCGATGCTTAAAACTCTCACCTGTGCTGCCTTGCTTGCGGCAACATTCTCGTCACCCACTTCGGCTCAGACCTGGCCTGAAGCTGGAAAACCTATCCATATCGTCGTCCCAGCACCAGGAGGCGGTGGTACCGGCGACACCATCGCCAGGATGTTGGCGGAACAATTAGCCACCAGACTAAAAACAAGTTTTATCATTGAAAACAAACCCGGCGCTAACGGAAATATCGGCGCGACATTCGCTGCGAAAAGCGCCCCGGATGGCTATCGCTTTTTATTTTCATGGGCAGGTACCTTGGCCGTCAGCCCAAAGCTCTACAGCACACCAGGCTTTGACTCGCAAAAAGATTTCATGCCTATCGCATTGATTTGTGATGTCCCGAATATCCTGGTCGTCAACAATGGACAACCGGTCAAAACACTCAAAGAATTTGTTGAGTTCGCTAAAAACAATCCCGGAAAGCTGAACTTTGGTTCAACGGGCATCGGAAGCTCTATGCATTTAGCGGGAGAGTTGTTTATGACACAGACCGGTGCAAAAATGGTTCACATTCCCTATAACGCACCCGGTACAGCCACGACCAACATGATCGCTAATGATATCCAACTTATGTTCCAGCTCGTGCCTGGTATCGCGAGTCAAGTCAAGGCGGAAAAGGTCAGAGCTCTCGCGATTTTGTCTGATGCGCGCTCACCCGCCTTACCGGATGTTCCTACCACGACTGAGCTAGGCTTTCCAAAGCTGCAATCTTCAACATGGTTCGCGATGCTCGCCCCAAAAGGCACTCCCAAAGCCATTGTCGACAAGATGAATACTGAAATCAATGCCGTTTTAAAGGATCCTGATTTCCAAAAGAAACTCGCTGCCATTGGTGCGACCACGCTAGGCGGATCTGCAGAAAAATTATCCTCGCATTTAAATGCAGAACTTGAAAAATGGGGTGCCGTTATTCAAGCCGCAGGAATTAAGGCGCAGTAATTTTTACTTTGGACGCGAGCGATTATCTAAAATGCCGCACCTGTCAATATCTTCATTCGGAGTCGCTCGTGACCCTCTGCACTTCAAGTCTTAGTTTGCGTTCATTGGTTGTTTCACTCATGACGTCAGCATCACTTTTTTTAGCATTACCTGCTCACGCCTACTTCCCTTTTCTGACGGATGACACAGGGACACAAGGCGAAGGTGGCAATCAGCTCGAACTTAATTACGTCTTTATCAAAGAGCGAGGCGTTGGTGTTGCAGCGGACGGAACGTATCTACCTGGGGAGTACGGTACTAGCAACTCCTTTCCCATCACCTACACGCGTGGATTAACAGACGACCTCGACGTGTTCGTTGGCATCATTCGACAAACTTCACCGACCAATGGCTGGATGAACGCTGCCATTGGTCTTAAATGGCGCTTTGCAGGAAATGCCGAAGAGGGCTGGAGCTTCGCTATAAAACCAGCACTTTTAACGCCTGTATCGCGCAGCATGGAAGCCTCTGGACTCGGCAACGGTAAAACCAATGGCTCCGTGTCGCTGATCAGCTCCTACCTACAGCCTAAATATGAAGTACATCTCAATGCACGCTACACCAGCAACTTTTCCTACAGCGGCACTGAGGAACAGCAGGCACAACACCTGTGGGGAGTCTCCGTCGCACCGGTCTGGGTATTGAACCAACAATGGAAGCTTGGCTTGGATGCAGGACTCGATACAAATCCAAATGCTACAAGTGCTCAAGTGGCATATGCCCAAATTGGCGCAGTGTATGCACCCATTAAAAATGTACAACTCGGTTTGGGTGTCATCGGAAGTCGGGCACTAGGCAGCCCAAGTCGTGAATACAACTGGTCTATCATTTCAGGTGTGACCTGGCAGTTTTAACGACAGAGGCGAATCAACTCTTGTCATATGTGTTGACCTCAGCGGCAGCATCACAAGATCGCCTTGTTCATCTCTGAGACAAGATAAACGCACCTTAAATAAATGTTCTAAGGCATTTTTTGCCTCTACGCCACTTGTGACTGTCTCTAACTTACCTGCTGGATGCACCAGCACGAGTCGATTGAAATATCTCAACGCATGATTGAGGTCGTGCATGACGGCAATCACCGTATGCTTGCGGATGCGTGCAAAGCGCATCAAGGTTTCCAATAAAAAGCCTTGCAACCCTGGATCAACGGCGGCCATCGGTTCATCCATCAATATGAAGCCCTGCTCAACATCCCAGAGCTGTGCTGCAACGCGCGCAAGATGAACGCGTGCCAACTCACCCCCTGACAAGGTATCAATCGTCTGATCCAAATGATGCGTGACCCCTAGTAAGTCAGCTGCCTGAGCAACAATCTGATAACAATGAGGATCGGTTTTACGCGCGACGCGACCTAAACCGATCACAATCCTAGCGGGGAGAGCAAATGCAATATCTTGAGATTGCGAATACACAGCACGATTTTCGCTCAGCGTCTGTGAAGTCCAAAAGCCAAGGGGTCGTTGATTGAAAAAAATACGTCCGGTATTGGGTTGATAGGTGCCCGACATGAGCTTAAGGAGTGTGGACTTGCCAGCACCATTTGGGCCCACGATGGCGACACACTCTTTGTGATGGATGCAAAGTGAATAGGGACCAAAAGAGTGCCTCCCTAGTTTTTTAACGACATCCTCGACTAGAAGCATCGCCATCACCCCATTCGATGCCGACGGGCACGTAACAACATGATCATAAAAGGACTACCCAATAAAGCAGTAAAAATACCCACGGGTACTTCGGCGGGAATCGTAATCGTCCGTGCGATGGTGTCAGCCGTCAGCATCAACAATGCCCCCATGAGCATTGAAAGAGGCAACAGAATCCGCTGATCTGCGCCGATAAGGGCTCGTGCGAGATGGGGTGCAATGAGACCAACAAAGCCGATCACCCCACAAAAGGCGACAGATAGTCCCGCCAATAACGCAACCATCACAGAAATAGACCAACGCAACCTACTCACAACAATGCCGAGATGCGCCGCCGTGGCTTCACCGAGACTCAAGGCATTGAGTCTCTGCGCCATGCGACTTGACCAGACATAAACAAGCACCAGCATGAGGCACATCATCACAACCATCGTCCAATTGGCGCCTGCCAAAGAACCCAGCGTCCAAAAGGATAGGCTCCGTAATTGCTCGTCAGTCGCAAGATACGTACATAAACCGATGATCGAAACACCTAGTGCATTTAATGCAATGCCTAACAACAGCAGTCCAGAAATTGAACCTGGTGCAAGCCATTTCGAACTGACATTGAGTGTCATACATGTTAAAAACGCGCCCAAAAACGACATGATGGGCAATAGCCAGATTTTGACAAACCCAAATAAGGCAATACGATCCCCTGAGCACAACACGATCGTAAGGGCTGCGGCAGAGGCCGCCCCCGTTGTCACTCCTAACAAGCTCGGATCTGCCAAGGGGTTACGAAACAATCCCTGTACCAGGGTACCCGCTAGACCTAAGGCGGCCCCCATCAATACGGCAAGCATCACGCGCGGAATACGTAAGTACCAAAGAACATACATGTCGCCTTTTGGAGGCGCAGTGAATATTGCGTGATCACCTCTCAACATTGAAAACCAAACTTCAGTATTGACAGGGAAAGCACCCATTTGCAGTGCAACCAGAATGCTTAGAAAAAGTGCAATGAGAGAAAGCAGAAAAACCAAGGTCTTTGGATGTTTAAGAGCACTCATGCAATAACCGAAGTCCTGAACTGTTCGCTCAATTTTTGAACGGCCATAGGTAACCTAGGTCCAAAACCGAGCAATAAACTTGCCTCCATCACCGCGATACGTTGAGCACGACCCGCTGGCGTTTGGCTCAGTCCAGGAAGCTTGAACACGGACGAGAGATCTCCCAAACTACGAAAACCGTGTTCTGTTAGCAGAATGACGTCTGGCTGCGCAGCGATCAAAGACTCGGGCGTGAGAGGCTTAAAACCTGTAAAACCTGAAGTTGCATTGATCGCACCTGCGTAATCGATCATCGCATGGGCGCCGGTTTTTATGCCGGCGGCCATGAGACGACTTGTGCTGTGGGCAAAAAGAAAGAGCACGCGTGGGCGTACTGAACTGTGGTGAGAAACCGATAAACAAACCTCGCTCCACTCCAGACTCAGACGCTCAATCAACGCAACAGACTCCGCCTCACAAGACAAGAGTCTGCCGATACGCGCGATACGTTGAACCAGTCCCTCGAAGCGATATCCAGAATCCATGACCTCAACGGGTACGCCGGCATTAGAAATTTGACGAAGCACCTCTGCGGGACCCGCCTCCTCAGTAACCAAAACAGAAGTGGGTGATAACGCCAAAATACCCTCTGCAGATAGCCTGCGTGCATAGCCGACCTGCGGGAGAAGCTGCGCTTGTTCTGGGAAGCTTGAGGTCGAGTCCACACCTACGAGGCAAGACTGTGTCTCTAGGGCATACACAATTTCAGTCAGGGCGCCACCCACCGACACAATCCTTGGGGGCCGAACACTCATACTTTTCCCATGAATTTTTTGACTCATCGCCAAGGCGCCGATGGTACCGAGACGGCTCAGTGCGCGACGACGCATTAAAAAAGCCAGCGTTTCAGGAAGCCGGGCGGGTGTTATGCGGCGCATACACGACCTCCTATCGATAA
>JBILJA010000145.1:0-5682 GCA_044368775.1 Burkholderiaceae bacterium | reverse complement strand
CAGGCGCGACGCCCAAAGGTTCTCTGGACTTTTCATGGCGATTGTCAGGCGATAGAGCCGTCGCTCCGTTGCAGGTATTTTCAGATTCGACACACACGTGGCTCCAGTGGCAAACAGGGCAGGTATTGCCCGCGATCTTTGGGTTTACAGAGGTTGGGGAACAGCTCGTGACCTACGAGCGCCATGGACCCTACGCCAAGCTCGAGGGCGCTTGGACAAGGCTTGTATTTCGAGGTGCGCATCAACAAGCGCAAGCACGTCGACTGTCATCTTCAGCAGTAAATCAGCTCGGCACAGCGACACCTAGCCCAAGCTTAAGTCAACCTCCAGCCTCGCCACAATCTATCCCTGTTGCTGCTGAAACCAGCAAACCAAAAGCTCAGCCGTTCTATGCCGTGACAGGCACAGACGTCAATCTCAGACAGACATTGGCGCGTTGGTCTGGATTAAGCGGGTGGAGATTTCAAGCAGAGCACTGGGCTGTGGATGTCGATATTCCTCTGACCGCCACTGCAAATTTTTCCGATGATTTTGTCGGTTCAGTTCGCGCGCTGATTGAGGCCACAGAACTGTCGGACAGGCCGTTGCAGCCTTGTTTTTATGCTAATCAGGTTTTACGCGTTGTACCTTTAGCCGAGGCTTGCGATCGTACGCTTGTCGAAGGTGCTCGCGTATGAGTGATTGGTTTGAAAAAAGTCGACAAAGAGTCAAGTTTAGTCTGACGCTTTTATCTCTCATTATTTTGTCGGGATGCACATTAACGCATCGTCTCGAGCAACAAGAGGGGCGCGTCAAACAGAAGACAGATCTGATTGATCAAAAACACCGAACATTTGAAATCGCGACGCGAACGCCACAGGACAAAGCGCGTGCGCAAAGTATTGACAAGCCATGGCTGATGGGACGCGCAGTGCCACTGGCCAGAGAGGTGAGTTTGCCAAGCGCTCTGAGAACGAAGATCGACACGACGCTTATGTATCGGGATGGCCGAGTCGACTTACCAACATTGGCTGAACGCATTACGCAAGCGACGAATATTCCGGTTCGGATCAAGCCGGAGGCCTTGCTGCCTGTGGATCACTTCTTGCCACGATTGAGTTCCTCTACGATTCAAACGGTTAGTGCGGGGATGGCTCAAGTTCAGCTCCCAATGGGAGCTAGACCACTGCCTGAAGTGCTGGATATTCTGTCGAGACGTTTAGGGGTTTTGTGGCGTTATCACGATCGGGCACTGGAGTTTTATCGCACCGAGACGCGTGTTTTTGACGTACGGGCTCTCACGCTGTCCGCGCATGCGGACGCACGACTCGGGCGCGCTGCGAATAGCAAGAGCGGTGGTTTTGATAATTCCTCTCGCACTTCCCTTGTTGCTTCCGAGCAGCATGTGCTACTCGCTATTCAGCAACGTCTCGAACCATTTTTGACGCGCTCGGCCATTATTGCTGCACAACCCGGCGCCTCAACCTCCATCGTGATCACCGATACTCCAGAAGTATTAGGTGAAATCGCCAGTTATCTAGAAAGAGAAAACAGAATCCTGACCCGTCGAATACGACTCATATTCGAGGAGATTACGCTCGTCACGAATCAAGACGCAGAGTTTGGTTTGGATTGGGATTCTCTTTGGGAACAAGGAAAAATCGCTGCATCCTTGTCCAGCACGTTTGCTGGTGCTTCCGTGGCAGGAGCAGCCGCTATGGTGAGTGCGCGTCCTTCTTCTGCCGTTCGCAGTCAAGCCGTTCTAAAAGCCTTGTCTAAATATGGAACAGTTCTTCGTCATGTCACGATTCCCGTCCTGACATTAAATCGACGTCCTGTTACCCATGCCGTCAGAACGACCTTTTCTTATATCGATCAAGTCAAGTCAACACAGCCTGCGGATAACGGGCCATCCGTCTCGCGTGCCGGGTTAGGTTCGGTGTCAGTTAGCCAAAAAGAGGAAACAGTAGGTGCTTTTTTGACTCTTGTGCCGGACGCACAAGAAAATGGACAGATTTTGCTTTCAGTGGCCTATGACAACACGGTCGCTCAACCGTTGAAGTCGTTGGTAGTAGGAGAGCCGAACAGTCGTTTACAAATTCAGCAAATCACGATAGATGGTCACGGTACGGTACAGCAGGTCGCGCTCAAGGCGGGACAGCCGATGTTGATTTCGGGCTTTGACTCTAAACATGACGAGTCGGAACGCAGTCGATTGTCGCCTGAGGCACCGCTAGTCCTCGGCGGTATGGAACGGGCAAAGCAAGGACGAACAGCAACGTTGATGATTGTGACCGCACAAGTCGAGGAGGGCCTTTGATGATGCCTCAACAAATCACCTCAAGCGGAAAGCGTGGCACACACGTTATGCCTCTTTCGGATAGTGTCGGACTTGTTTTTGGACTTGATTGGATGCCGCTGGTGGGTGGCGAACCGACAAAGCTTGGACGGAAAAGGGCCCGATCCCTGAGGGCGACACACTATCTCATTACGGGTGGTCTCGCCGCAGTTGTTGGCTGCGGTATCGTTCATAAAGAAAAGTTAGGTATTTCGTATGCGCACGCCGCGAGAAATCGACCTTTGCATGCGGCAGCGGCGATTTTTGCCTCGGCTCATCAGGAGGGCGTGATCGCTGCTATCAGTTTTATCCCTGCAATGGGGTATTGGTTCGTCGCGGCAAATAGTGGCCTGGTTCTCGCGCAAACAGATCGTTGGTTTGAGAGCATGGACGAAGCCGATGCTGCGCTGCTTGTTCTCAAAGAACGCTTTCCTAATCTTCAGGTACTGAGGTATGCCTTGTTGGATACGTCTAATCAGCCGGATTGGATGAGAGCAAATATCATGACCCAGACACGCCTTCAGAGGATGCCGGCACGCGGACATCTCTCGCTGATGCTTGCAAGTTTCGGGATCCTCACGACAGTCTTTTTTATTAGATTTTGGTTTCACGATAACGCCTCCGATCCAGAGATGCTGCCTCAAGAAAGTGCCAGTGAATTATGGCAGCGCGTGCACGAGCGTTTTGCCCACGAGCATCCTGTACATCGTCCCGAACAGCTTTTCAAGGTCGTCCAGGCTTGGCATCAAGCCCCATTGAGTCCTGGCGGTTGGAAGTTGAAGCAGATTGCGTGTGAACCATCGAGCCTAGATTGGCATTGCGTTGCGCGCTATCAACGCTCTCATAGGTTGGCGTTGAGTCAATATCTCGATACCGCAAAGCCAGAAGGCTGGACGATCGAGTTTCCAGATCTCGATCACGGAATGATGCGTTGGAAGGTCCTGAATGCGGCTAGCTTATTTGAACTGACATCACCTTCAGCGTCCCTCAAGGATTGGCTCAGTTACTTGCAAAGTGTGACCCCCGTATTTGAATCTATTCAAATAGGGACTGGCACACAAATCACAATCCCGGCGCCGCTTAATCGACAGGGTATGGCTTTGCAAAAGCCTTCACATATCAAACCCATAAACCGGAGAATGATATCGATCAAAGGTCCTCTGCGTTCGTTATCTGCGTTACGCGGATTGTCCGTACCTGTGCGTTGGCGAAGTCTACAACTTGAGATTGGAGCCGAAACTGGAAAAGCGATCAACCGCAGTGCATTGACGATCAGTCTGACAGGGGATGTTTTTGAACATGTCGAGTAATCTTTTATACAAGCAAGGTATGCGTATGCATCTTCATGCGTTGCGCGACATCAGTTTGGCTTGCCTAAGTGGCATTTTAGTTTTTTCTGGACTTGTAGGAGTCGTAAGCGCCGAAGCACCTGCTGTCGTCGAAGAGTTGTTGAAGCTAGACACCCAGGCTGCGCTGATTTCAGCGCGTCAGAAAGTTGTCGGTCCACTCACTCAATCCGGCCCGGTGACGACACACAGCACAGGTAATGTCTTGCTCGCGATCTATGGCGTGGGTCAATCTTTGACTGCAGAAATTTTGCTTGACTCAGAACCCCATGTTTTCAAGAGTCGCCGACAGCAACCGATTTCGGGACGATCCGTCCAGTACATATTGGAGCGTATTACGCCGCCTTGCGTACATTTAAAAAAATTAGAGGATCGTGAAACTCTTTGCCTTGGTCAGCGTATTCAATGACAGGGCTGAGATTTATGCAGCCAGAGCGGCTATTGAGAGAAATTCGAACACAAGGCGAGCTCGATAATTTAGTACCAACTTTTATGAGAACACTGATTAAAGAGTTAGATGTGTTTGGTTTGGCTTCACGTATGTGCCCCGTTCTTTTTAGTGATGCGTCAGCGGGTATCTTTGTGTTGAGTCAGCATTATCACGATGACCAGACAAGTGCGCTTTTGCAATTGCTAAGCAAACGCGGCTTCAGACTGAATTCGAGTCCTTTATTTGTATTATCTCCCGCGCTGCTGATTGCTGTGACTAAGTCTCTGCGCGTCACCGGCGCTGTGTCGACTCAAATGCAGGAATCTTCCAATAACGGGAGCGCCTTGTCACAAGCAATGAGTGCAATTCTACTTTGGGCACTTGAGCATCGCGCCAGTGATATTCACTTCAATGTCAAACGAAGTCAGACTGAGTCCGCAGTGTTGTTTACGATTGACGGACGTTATGTTTGTCCTGATCGTTATGCCCGCCTTCCAACCGCGACCATGCTTGCGATGCTCGCCGTGACTTGGATGGACGTTGAGGGTGGAAATGGTGCCGTCTTCGATCCAACGATTGAGCAGCAAGGGCGAGTGACGCGCGAGCTAGGAGGGCAGAAAGTGTGTTTGCGTTGGGCGTCGTTGGCTACGGATCAAGGGCCTTCTGTTTGTCTGCGACTATTAATTCTTGATTCAACTGAATTGACGCCAGAGCTTTCCGAGCTCGGCTATCAGGAGTCACAAATTGCAGCGTTACGTAGAGCGAGTTTGAAGCAGGGTGGAGCGACGATCTTGGCGGGGACGGTAGGGTCGGGAAAGTCAACAACGTTGGCGACGCTCTTGCGTGAGATCCCTTCGCATCGAAAAGTGATTACGTTGGAAGACCCCGCCGAGTATTTGATTCCTCATGCTCTCCAAAACACCGTATCCAGATCCGTTGATGAAGACGCTTTGAGTGTTTTTGACAACAAGCTCAAAGCTTTTAAGCGTTCTGCCATGAATGATTTATTGATTGGAGAAATCAGGGACGCTGCTGGCGGGAGAGCATTCTCTGACCTTGCAGGATCTGGGATCAGTCTTTATACGACAGTACATGCTGGTTCGGCGCTCTGGGTGCCGGAGCGTTTGGCGTCGAGTTTTATTGGTGTACCAAGAGATTTTCTAGCTACCCCGGGAATTTTGAAATTGCTCGTGTTTCAGTGTCTTTTGCCTCTCTTATGTCAAGGGTGTGCGCAAAGCTATGAGCAAGTGATTGAATCAGATACATGGCGTTGCGCTAACAATCAGCTCCGATCGCCGCAGTGGAGGGAATCTTGGATTCAAATGCTCGAAGAGGAGGCGGAGCTTTCCCGTGATCGCTTGAGATTTCGATCGTCCCATGGGTGCGCGCAATGCACCAAAGGTTTGTCTGATCTCGTAGGTATATCTGGTCGTACAGTCGCGGCAGAAATTATTGAGCCTTCTCAAGAGCCTGAGTTTTTGTTGGGACTTAGAGCGAATGATGGTCTTGCCTTGCACCGATGGTTTGAGCAAAGAATGAGAAGTCCGATCAAGGATTCAAATATGCAGGGTAAGAGCGCCAGACAGTGC
>JBILJA010000144.1:0-5739 GCA_044368775.1 Burkholderiaceae bacterium | reverse complement strand
AACGCGGGCACCGGAAAAACGGCACTTGTCGTCAAAAATTCTTATGGCAATGCTTTCGCACCGTATTTATTACCGCATTTTGATCGTGTCGTCGTCTTAGACTATCGCTATGTGTCAAGAAATATTCAGGACATCGTGGATTCATTTGGTGTAACCGACCTAGTGTTTGTCAATGCGACAATCACAGCAAACTCCGGTGCTCACCAAGAGAGGATGCGGCAAGTGGCGCGAGGAAGTTCAACGGCCTGGCTCACCGAGGCGGAAAAGCGCCGTTTGAAACAACAAGAAGATGCTCAAGAGCATCAAAAATAGCATTAATAGGAGAATCCGATGTTCAAGATATTATTTTCCACCATGACATCCATACACCAACGGCGCAGCAGGGCTGCACTCGTTTGCTTGCTTTCTACCTTGAGCTTTACCATGGCCTCTTGCGCTCAATCGGAGCGTGTGACAACAAGCAACGCTGGACTGACGCAAGGTTCCGAAAAAAATACATCTACTGCTGTGCGTCCTCCCACCGGTCCGAGGCCATCGAGTGGCTTGCTTTTTGTACCTGGTGACAGGATTGTTTGGCTTGGCGATAGTATTACGGCTGCCCACACTTATGGTCGTTATGTTGAAACGTTTTTATTACTTAGAAGGCCAGACCTCAATCTGACTTTTATTAATGCCGGCATTGGAGGACATTCTGCACTCAATGGTCTCAATCGTCTGGATCAAGACGTGCTCTCGCATAGACCTACCGTTGTAGTTGTGAACTTTGGTATGAATGATGCGGGTTATCCAACGGGTAGTCCACACGCCGCTTTTATCCAAAATATCGATGCCATCATTGATCGTTTAAGACAAGGAGGCGTCCAGCGTGTGATCTGGGTAGAACCCACACCCGCACATATCGCCGGCGTCGCTGCACAAGCAAAAATCGTAGATCGACAACGACAGCTTGAACGATATGTCAGCGAGATGAGTCGACACAAGGTCTCTGCCGATGTGATCAAGGTTCAATGGCATGAACCAATGAAACAAGCTCTAAATGCTGCTGCGGCAAAACCAGACTTTAAACTGATCCCGGATCGCATTCATCCAAACGCTGCCGGTCATGCGATCATGGCCGTCGAGTTTCTCCGTCAGATCGGTGCCAATATGGAGCCTGCGTTAATTGAAAGCACGCTTCGCGATGGCAATCTAGAAACAGAATTTCAGCGGGTAGATAAAAGCACCAAAAAAATAGACAAGATTCGCACCACAATGGATCGAATGAAAGGCACGAGCATTGACATCGCAAGTGCTGTGCCACCGGTTCCGATGCTTTCTAGCGCAGAACAGACGAAACTCCTTGGAAACAAGTCTCTCGAGGCCATCAGAGGGATGACTTGGCGCATCAAAGGACTCGAGCAGGGTACCCGCTATCATGTACAGATCGATGGAGTCAACGTGGGGAGTTTTAGCGCTACGGAGTTAGGGCGTGGGATCGATCTCATGCCAACAGATAGCAATCGCAAGCCACTTTCGGCTGTCGAAAAACGCGAACTCAAAGCCTGTGATCTTAAAGATCAGTTCGTTTTTTTGAATGACTTCGAGTGTTTATTTGATATGCTCTATCAAAAAGACCAACTGAGGATGCTCATGCGTCCAGACCGTGTTCGAGATCTTCCGGATTTTGGGACAGTGCGTCTATCAACCTATACCGACTTTACAAACACATGGATCGACTCTGCCAGTCAAGCCATTACACAACGTGCGCTTCAAATTCGACGAACGCCGCATATCCTATCTATCGTACCAATACGATGAGCTAGTTGTCTTTAAGGCTAGGCTTTGGGATGACTAAGACCATCCCAGCCTTGAGTGTGATGCCCATTGGCAAACCATTCATCTGTCGTGTGCGATTAGGATCTACTTGCCATTGCTTTGCAAAAGCTTCGAGTGTTTGTGGCTGCTCAACAATGACCGATCTCCAAGGAGAGAGAGGCCTGTCAAATTGCTGATAGTTTTTTTGAAATGTCTCGAAACGTGTAACCGGCAACAGTAAGAATCGATCTTTGCCTGCAGGAATCAACGATTTGTTATACGAAGGATTCAGGTCGATAAATTCGTCTCGAGAAATTTCTGCCAATTGAGTCACAACACTGATATCAATGGCATGTTTGACTTCAATTTTCTCAAAGTAGGGCTTATTCAACATATCCGGTAATGCGATCTTGTATGCGACAGGATCTTCGATTATTTTCCTCAGTGCGAGCAGCTTAGGCACAAATACCATCGTTTCGATTGGCATACTCAAACTTAGATAGTTTGTGGGGAGCTTTCTGCGCTGATTGTTTGCGATGGCCCGGCTCATGTTGCCTGGGCCCCAGTTATAGGCAGCTAAAGCGAGATGCCAATCTCCGAATTTTTCGTAGAGTTCTTGCATCAAATCTAGAGCTGCCTGCGTTGAGCGGACGATATCTCGGCGCTCATCCATCAAAGGAGTTTGGGCTAAATTGAGATGTTTTGCTGCAACAGGCATCAACCCCCATAAACCAGCAGGATTGAGACCTTTGCCTCGACGAATATTGAAGCTGCTTTCCAAGAAAGGTAAGAGCGCGATCTCAGTCGGCATGTTCCTTTTTTTGACTTCTTCTAGGACAAAATACAAATAAGGTCTGGATAGCTCAAGCGAGTCCTGGAGATGCGTACCGCTCGCAGTGTAGAACTTGATCTGACGCTCGACCAAAGGAGAATTCAGCGGAGCCAAGGCAAACCCTTCTTTCAAGGGTACCCAAATACTGACAGACTGACGTTGAGTCCACGCGATGCCCTGCGCATCCAAATCGTTTGCGGTGGAGTGACTGATATACGCGCAGCCAGACAAAATGACACCAAAGAGGCATAGGCTCGACAACAAAGCCTTGGTGGAAAGTACAAACATGAGTTCAGCCCTTATTCAAGCTGAAAGACGCTCCCTAAGATTAACGTCTAACGGTAAAATCCTATCATTCTAGCTAATCGCGACTAACAATGCATTCCGTAGAGCGCTCCGTTTTGGTGCTGCATAGTGCCAGTCAAATGTTTGACCTCGTAGCAGATGTTGAAAAATATCCTCAATTCATGCCCTGGTGTGGTGGTGCTACTGTGTCTGCCCATGATGCGCATGGCATGCAGGCCTCCATTACCATTTCCTTTGCAGGCATCAAGCAAACCTTTACGACCCGCAACAAACATCAGTACCCAAGCTGCATCGAACTCGAGCTCGTGGATGGTCCATTCTCTGTTCTCACGGGAAAATGGGAGTTCATTTCTTTATCACAAGATGCCTGTAAGGTATTGTTTAAATTGAACTATCAGTTTTCAAACCGTACGCTTGAAACCTTGGTGGGACCCATTTTTAATCGTATCGCTACAAGCTTCATCGATTCTTTTACACAGCGTGCTCTAGTTTGTTACGGCGAATGAAAGAGGCAGATTCTCTAAGGATGAGCACAGTCACGATCCAAATCATGGTGGTGACGATGCATGAGGGAAGCCTCTGGCAGCGTTCACTCACATTGCCAACTGGTGCCACAATTGAACACGCGCTAAGCGCTTCAGGCTATTCCTGTGACTTCCCAACCAGATCAATCGAACTGCACAGTGTGGGTATTTTCGGTAAACATTTCCCGATTCATCACCTGCTCGAGGATCATGATCGGGTTGAAATATACGCGCCTTTACGTGTAGACCCAAAAATTGCTAGACGAAGGCGCGCTGCGCATCGTGAAAAAGTTAGAAATATCAAAAAGAAAATGCCCGTTAATGACCTGACTCAATAACTGCTTCTTTGGCAGGCTATTCAGGATCAGACGAACGAGAGGAGATATGGATGGACATAGAACTCAACGAAGAGCAGATCGCCTTTATACAAGTTGCTAAAGATTTTGCCGCAGGTGTGTTTGCTCCACATGCTGCGCTTTGGGACGAAAACGAGATTTTCCCACGTGAAGCGCTGAGCCAAGCAGGCGCGCTTGGCTTTTGTGGTCTCTACGCATCAACAGAGGTTGGCGGGCTCGGGTTCTCACGTTTAGATGCGAGTCTTGTCTTCGAGGAAATGGCGGCCATCGATCCCTCAACGACGGCCTTTTTAACGATCCATAATATGGCAACTTGGATGGTGGGGCAGTGGGGCAGTCAACAGCTGCGTCAAACCTGGGGCCCCGCCTTATCGGCGGGAGAAAAGCTCGCTTCATATTGTCTCACTGAGCCTGAAGCGGGCTCAGATGCGGCTTCTCTACGTACCTCTGCCAAAATCGAACAAGGAAGGTACGTCCTCAATGGCGCCAAAGCTTTTATTTCCGGTGCGGGTGAGACGGATCTCCTCATCGTCATGGCGCGCACAGGTGCTGCGGGTGCGAGTGGCATTTCAGCCTTTGCTGTTCCTAGTAACTCCCCGGGTATCACGTACGGGCGCAAAGAAAAAAAAATGGGTTGGAACAGCCAAAGCACCCGGTCTGTCACCTTTGAACATGTCAGTATTCCGCTTGAGAATCTTTTGGGTCAAGAGGGCGAGGGCTTCAAAATTGCGATGCGAGGTCTCGACGGGGGTCGGATCAATATTGCGACATGCTCAGTCGGTGCCGCGCAAGGAGCCATCGATACAGCTCGGCATTACATGCAAAACCGCAAGCAATTCAATCAACCTCTCACAAGCTTTCAGGCGCTCCAATTTAAATTCGCGGATATGGTGACTAACACGGTCGCAGCACGACAAATGGTGAGGCTTGCTGCCTGCAAACTCGACGCTGGCGCAGCAGATGCATCAACCTACTGTGCAATGGCAAAACGGTTTGCGACAGACGCAGGCTTTAATGTTTGTTTGGATGCGCAACAATTACTGGGCGGTTATGGCTACCTAAAGGACTACCCAATCGAGAGACTGGTGCGCGACACTCGTGTGCACCAGATCTTAGAAGGAACCAACGAGATCATGCGCATCATTATTGCGCGCCACTGCCTAGAGAAAAATGGAGAATTGAAATGACGGCAGACCCACAAGATTTAGTGTTGGTTGAGGAGCTAAGCTGTGTTGGAGGCTGCACCATTGGTATTGCGCAACTAAATGCGCCTAAAACACTCAATGGTCTTTCTTTGGAGATGACGCGACAACTGAGTCGCCATTTAGAAAATTGGGCACAAAACCCGAAGATTGCGCTCGTCATTCTCAAAGGCGCCGGTGATAAGGCATTTTGCGCAGGAGGTGATCTTCATTCCTTGCATCACAGCATGAAAGAAAATAGCTCGGGAAATCCCGTCGACAACCATTATGCCGCCACTTTTTTTGCTGAAGAGTATGCGCTCGACTATCGCATTCACACTTTCGCCAAACCTATTTTAGTTTGGGGAGACGGCATTGTGATGGGAGGCGGAATGGGGCTCATGATGGGTGCAAGCCATCGTGTTGTCACGGAAACCACGCGCATGGCGATGCCTGAGATTTCGATTGGGTTATTTCCGGATGTGGGTGGAACGTGGCTTTTGAATCGAATCCCTGGTCGTGCGGGTTTATTTCTCGGACTAACGGGCGCTCAACTCGGTGCCAACGATGCTCTTTTTGCAGGCATGGCTGATTACCACCTGCGACGTGACACACTCAGCACGCTTGTAGAAGCACTTCGCGCTGAAGCTTGGGAACCTGTGGCAGAGTTGTGCGATAAAGTACTGACGGAGGATCAAAAAAAATCCCTCGCGCGCAATCATGATCGTCTTCATCTTTTAATTTTG
>JBILJA010000034.1:0-19580 GCA_044368775.1 Burkholderiaceae bacterium | reverse complement strand
CTTTCGATCGTTCAGGTTTCCGTTACCACGGCCGTGTAAAAGCCTTGGCCGATGCCGCGCGTGAAGCCGGCCTGAAGTTTTAAGCGAGGAACAGTCAAATGGCTAAAGAACAACGCAAGAACGCTCCAGAAGAGCGTGATGACGGTCTTCGCGAAAAGATGATCGCGGTTAACCGCGTCAGCAAAGTCGTTAAAGGTGGTCGTACTATGAGCTTTGCCGCACTGACCGTGGTCGGTGATGGCGATGGTCGTGTCGGTATGGGTAAGGGTAAGGCGCGTGAAGTGCCCGTGGCAGTTCAAAAGGCGATGGAGCAGGCGCGTCGCGAACTGTTCAAGGTCGCACTCAAGAACGGCACGCTCCACCATACTGTCGTTGGCAAGCATGGTGCGTCAACAGTGCTGATTTCGCCTGCTGCTGAAGGTACTGGCGTGATTGCCGGTGGCCCAATGCGCGCTATTTTTGATGTGATGGGTGTGCGTAACGTCGTGGCAAAGAGCCTCGGTTCGAGCAATCCTTACAACATGGTTCGTGCCACGCTTAACGGCCTGCGCAATTCGCTCACACCGTCGGATGTTGCTGCCAAGCGCGGCAAGACCGTCGAAGAGATTTTGGGGTAAGTCATGGCTGAAAAACTAGTCAAAGTCACCCTGGTCCGTTCGACCATCGGTACCAAGCAAGACCATCGCGACACAGTTCGTGGCCTTGGTTTGCGTCGTGTCAACAGCAGCAAAGTGCTCAAAGACACCCCTGAAGTTCGCGGAATGATCAACAAAGTTGATTATCTCGTGACTGCTTCGGACGTCTGAAAGGAATCACGATGTCGATTACTCAATTAAACACAATCAAGCCAGCCGAAGGCTCAACACACGCAAAGCGTCGTGTCGGTCGTGGTATCGGCTCGGGTTTAGGCAAAACCGCCGGTCGTGGCCACAAAGGTCAGAAGTCACGGACGGGTGGCTTCCATAAAGTTGGTTTCGAAGGCGGTCAAATGCCTTTGCAGCGTCGTTTACCTAAGCGAGGTTTTTCTACGCTTGATGGTCACCTCTATGCACAGATTCGCTTGTCTGATTTGCAGTCTTTGCCTGTCGATGAAGTCGACGTTCAGGTTCTGAAACAGGCGGGTGTGATTGGAACCCAAGTACGCTACGTAAAGGTTTTTAAATCTGGCGAACTGTCGCGCAAAGTGTCCCTAAAGGGCATTGGTGCAACAGCGGGTGCGCGCGCTTTAATCGAAGCCGCCGGCGGCTCGATTGCTTAAGACGGATTAAAGAATGGCAACAGCACAGTCCGCAGGAAAATCAGGTTCACGTTACGGCGATTTAAAGCGCCGTCTAGTGTTCCTGGTGCTCGCACTGGTGGTTTTCCGCCTGGGTACGCATATTCCTGTTCCAGGCATCAACCCAGATGCATTGGCAGACTTGTTTCGTGAAAATCAGGGCGGAATTCTCGGCCTGTTCAACATGTTTTCAGGTGGTGCGCTTGAGCGATTCTCGATTTTTGCTTTAGGTATCATGCCCTACATTTCTGCATCGATCATTATGCAGTTGATGTCTGTGGTGGTACCAACACTCGAAGCGATTAAAAAGGACGGTGAAGCTGGCCGTCGAAAGATTACGCAGTACACACGCTACGGAACGGTTTTATTGGCTTTGATTCAGGCGGTTGGTATTTCAGTTGCCTTGGAGTCTCAGCCAGGTTTGGTGATTGAGCCGGGTGTGATGTTCCGCCTGACAACCATCGTGACTCTTGTCACAGGTACGATGTTTGTGATGTGGCTGGGCGAGCAAATTACCGAGCGTGGTTTGGGCAATGGTATTTCGATTCTAATTTTTGCAGGTATTGTGTCTGGTCTACCGAGCGCATTAGCAGGATTGCTTGACTTGGTTCGAACAAATGCAATGTCGGGGTTTTCCGCCCTATTCATTATCACTTTAGCGGTGCTTGTCACAGCGTTTGTAGTGTTGGTTGAGCGCGGACAGCGTAAAATCACTGTGAATTACGCCAAGCGCCAAGTGGGTAATAAGGTTTACGGTGGTCAGACTTCACATCTGCCATTGAAGTTGAATATGGCGGGTGTGATCCCACCGATTTTTGCTTCATCGATTATTTTGTTTCCAGCGACGATCGCAAGCTGGTTCTCCAGTGCGGAGAGTATGCGATGGCTAGGTGATTTGGCGGCTGCATTGGCTCCACGTCAACCGCTCTATCTTACGCTTTACGCAACGGCAATTATTTTCTTCTGCTTTTTCTATACCGCGCTTGTTTTTAATAGCCGTGAAACAGCAGATAACCTGAAGAAAAGTGGCGCATTCGTTCCCGGCATTCGTCCTGGTGAGCAAACGGCACGATTCATCGACAAGATTTTGATGCGGTTGACGCTCGCTGGTGCTTTGTACATCACGGTGGTGTGTTTGGTACCAGAGTTTTTAGTCATGCGTTGGAATGTACCGTTTTACTTTGGCGGCACCTCTTTGCTGATTATTGTTGTAGTTACGATGGACTTCATGGCACAGGTTCAGGCCTACATGATGTCTCACCAGTACGATTCATTGCTCAAGAAGGCTAACTTCAAGGGCGCGAATATACCAATGAGATAAGCGAGAGCAATGTCAAAGGACGACGTCATTCAGATGCAAGGTGAGATTCTTGAGAATCTCCCTAACGCAACATTCCGTGTCAAGTTAGAAAATGGCCATGTTGTTTTGGGTCATATTTCCGGCAAGATGCGTATGCATTACATCCGGATTTTGCCGGGCGATAAAGTCACAGTGGAGCTCACACCCTATGACTTAACGCGCGCCAGAATCGTATTCCGCTCCAAATGAGCGGCCGGGTCTCGAAAGATAACAGGAGTCAACCATGAAAGTAATGGCATCGGTTAAGCGGATTTGCCGCAACTGCAAAATTATTAAACGTCACGGTGTGGTGCGCGTCATTTGCACCGACCCGCGTCACAAGCAGCGTCAAGGTTAATACATCAAGGAACAGTCATGGCCCGTATTGCTGGCATCAACATTCCGCCACATCAGCACGCCGAGATCGGCCTGACCGCCATTTTTGGCATCGGTCGCACTCGCTCTCGCAAAATTTGTGAAGCTGCTGGTGTGCCCTTTACCAAAAAGGTCAAGGATCTCACCGACGTAGAACTCGAGCGTATCCGTGAACACGTAGGTGTGTTCTCGGTCGAGGGAGATCTGCGACGTGAAGTTCAGCTCTCGATCAAGCGATTGATCGATCTGGGTACCTATCGTGGCATGCGTCATAAGCGCGGCTTGCCCGTACGTGGTCAACGCACTCGCACCAACGCCCGCACCCGCAAGGGACCGCGTCGCGCTGCTGCTAGCCTGAAGAAATAAAGAGGATTAGAAGATGGCTAAAGCTTCTGCCGGCGGCGCGAATCGCGTACGCAAAAAGGTCAAAAAGAATGTTTCGGACGGCATTGCGCACGTTCATGCATCTTTTAACAATACGATCATCACTATTACGGACCGTCAAGGCAATGCCTTGTCATGGGCAACGTCTGGTGGTGCAGGCTTCAAAGGCTCACGTAAATCCACGCCGTTCGCAGCACAGGTTGCCGCAGAAACAGCTGGGAAAGTGGCAATTGAATACGGCATTAAGACACTTGAAGTTCGCATCAAGGGCCCAGGCCCAGGTCGCGAGTCTTCTGTGCGTGCGTTGAACGCGTTGGGGATCAAGATTTCGAGCATTGCCGATATCACACCCGTACCGCACAACGGTTGCCGTCCACCTAAGCGTCGTCGTATCTAAGGGGAACCCACATGGCACGTTATACCGGTCCCAAATGTAAACTCTCGCGTCGCGAGGGAATGGATCTTTTCCTTAAGAGCGCACGTCGCTCACTTGAGTCAAAGTGTAAGCTTGACTCAAAGCCAGGTCAGCATGGTCGCACCTCGGGTGCACGTACTTCTGACTATGGTTTGCAGCTGCGTGAAAAGCAAAAGCTCAAGCGTATGTACGGCATTATGGAAAAGCAGTTCCGTAAATATTTCGCAGAAGCCGAGCGTCGTAAAGGCAACACGGGCGAGCAGTTGATCCAATTGCTTGAGTCGCGTCTAGACAACGTTGTCTATCGTATGGGTTTTGGTTCGACCCGTGCAGAAGCTCGCCAGCTCGTCACACATCGTGCGATTGAGTTGAATGGCCATAAAGCGGATATTCCTTCGATGTTGATCAAGTCTGGTGACGTGATCTCAATTCGTGAAAAGTCAAAATCTCAGTCGCGCATTCGCGAATCGATGGACTTGGCTTCAGGCAATGGCATTCCCCAATGGTGTGAAGTTGACACCGCTAAGTTGGTGGGTACGTTCAAGCAAGTGCCTGATCGCGCGGATGTGGCTCGCGATATCAACGAATCGATGGTTGTGGAATTGTATTCACGCTAATCGAAAAAGTGAATGGCGTATGCAGCGTTTGCCGCATACGCCATATGTATTTTTAGTCAGACGTATTAATTAGTCTTATCCATCAGCCTTATCGGTGTAACGAGCCGAGGGTATTGAAAAAGGACCATCGCTATGTCACAAGGTTTTCTCAAGCCACGTTCGATCGAAGTCGAAATCGTCGGCCCCAATCACGCCAAAGTCATTATGGAACCTTTCGAGCGCGGCTACGGCCACACGCTTGGAAACGCGTTGCGCCGCATTTTGTTGTCTTCGATGTCAGGCTATGCGCCGACTGAAGTTCAGATTACCGGCGTTGTTCATGAGTATTCGACAATTCCTGGTGTGCGTGAAGATATCGTTGATATCTTGCTGAATTTGAAAGGCGTGGTGTTTAAACTGCACAGCCGTGATGATGTGACGCTGACGCTTCGTAAGCAAGGTGCGGGTCTGGTCTTGGCTTCAGATATTGAACTGCCGCATGATGTTGAAATCGTGAATCCCTCACAAGTGATCGCGACGCTGACAGACTCAGGCAAACTGGAAATGCAAATCAAGGTCGAAAAAGGCCGTGGTTACGTTCCAGGTAACGTTCGTGCGCTGATCGATGATCGTGCCCATACCATTGGCCGCATCGTTTTGGATGCTTCGTTTAGCCCCGTGCGTCGCGTTAGCTACGCTGTGGAAAACGCACGTGTCGAACAGCGTACCGACCTCGACAAGCTAGTACTAGATGTTGAAACAAATGGAGTGATCAGTCCAGAAGAAGCCGTGCGTCAATCGGCACGCATTCTGATGGATCAGATCTCTGTGTTTGCTGCACTTGAAGGTGCCGGTGATTCTTATGAAGCGCCAAGCCGTGGTGCCCCTCAGATCGATCCAGTGTTGCTGCGTCCAGTCGATGATCTTGAGTTGACCGTGCGTTCTGCTAACTGCCTAAAAGCTGAAAATATTTACTATATCGGTGACTTGATTCAGCGTACTGAGAATGAGCTTCTTAAGACACCTAACTTGGGTCGTAAGTCACTCAATGAGATTAAAGAAGTGCTTGCCGCACGTGGTTTGACACTGGGCATGAAGCTTGAAAACTGGCCACCTATGGGCCTCGAGCGTCCATAAAGCCATAAGACTTAGAGAACGCTAAGCCCTCTAAGTCTTAATGAAGTCGAGTAGCAGTGTAGTGTTGTCTTAATACAAATCGGCCCGCAGCATCTTTTTGCTGATCGAAGAGCTGAATAACTTGAGCGATTTTGCTCTTAATAGATTCAATAAGGAAAGTATCATGCGTCACGGTAATGGATTACGTAAACTTAACCGCACTAGCAGCCACCGTCTTGCGATGTTTCGCAATATGGCTGTTGCGCTGTTGACCCACGAAGCGATCAAGACAACGTTGCCGAAAGCAAAAGAATTGCGTCGCATCGTTGAGCCTTTAATCACGATGGGCAAGAGCCCAACATTGGCAAACAAGCGCCTGGCATTTGCGCGTTTGCGTGACCGTGAGATCGTGCTTAAGTTGTTTGCTGAAATTGGCCCACGTTATGTAGGTCGTAATGGTGGCTACACACGTGTGCTTAAGATGGGTCATCGCCAGGGCGACAACGCACCCATGGCTTTTATGGAACTGGTTGACCGCCCAATCGTTGAAGAAGCGGCAGGTACAGAAGCCGCTGCAGAATAAATACTGCCAAGATACTCTGTTCTAAGCGTGCACGTTGGCGCTTAAACTTAAAAGCCTCGGCATCCCCGAGGCTTTTTTGTATCCGCAGCATTCTGTATGCCGATACAATTGTAGCTATAGTCATTTGAGACGGATCAATATGCCTGAGCAGGATGTAGTCATGGTGATGACCAATGCGCCAGATTTGTTGTTGGCAAAACGCATTGCGCATTTGCTCATCGAAGAACAGCTCGCGGCGTGTGTCAATATTGGTACGCCTATGCTTTCCGTTTATAGCTGGAAGGGCGAGATCGAGGGTGCCGAAGAAATCCCTATGATCATTAAAACGACCGTAAATAAGCAACATGCGATGATTGAGCGCTTGGTTGAACTTCACCCTTATGACATTCCAGAGGCTATTGTGTTGCCCGCTGTTGGTGGCTATGGCCCCTATCTTGATTGGGTGCGAAGTTTGACGGCAGGAGCGCCTACTTGAACGCCTACTTGAACGCCGACATGAGCGCAGCAACAAACGCACGCAAGCGCTCAAAAATATATTCAATTTTGGCAATGTTCTTTGTATTGTCGAGTATTTTTTTTACTTCGATGGTACGGGCTCAGCAACAAGACTTTTTAGATCCTGAAAAGGCTTTTATTCTCCGCGCTCAAATGGCGGGACCCGGTGTCATACAGCTGCAATTTAAGATTGCCAATGGCTACTACATGTATCGCGAACAGTTTGCGTTCAAGCTCGACACGCAGAATGTGAAGCTCGGGGAAGGCAAATTTCCAAGTGGTCAAGTTAAACACGATCCGACGTTTGACCGAAAGATGGAGCTGTATTTCAAAGAAGTCGTGATCACGTTGCCGATTACGGCTTGGCCCAAAGACCTTCCAACAAATCCTTTCGTGTTGACGGTGACGGGTCAAGGGTGTGCTGAAGCAGGCATTTGCTATCCGCCCATGGACTTTATTGTCCCCATGCAGGCAACACCAGAAGCCATTGGATACTTGTTGCAGTCTCCTGCCAATACGCTGGGACTTTTTGACCGCCTTCAGCAAGGGCAGTGGTCAGAACTTTTTTTTGGGAGCAACGACGTCGGTCTCGCTGACATCTTGTCTTCGACGGGTACTGTTGAGATTGTTTTATTGTTCTTTGTGTTGGGCTTGTTGCTTGCCTTGACGCCATGCGTGTTGCCGATGCTGCCGATTCTTTCCGTCCTATTGGTGGGTGAGCAGCAGCATGTTTCTAAAGCCCGAGGATTCGCCTTGGCATTTGGCTATGTAGCCGGCATGTCAGTGATTTATACGGCGCTTGGTATTGCAGCGGGTTTGAGTGGTGCGGGACTGGCAGCTTGGTTACAAACTCCCTGGGTGTTGGGACTGTTTGCCTTGCTACTCGCGTTGTTGGCACTTGCGATGTTCGATGTCTATACGCTTCAAATGCCTTCGTTCATTCAGACACGGTTGATGGCTAAAAACTCGCATATCCTTGGCGGAAAGATGAGTGCGGCGATCTTGATGGGTGCACTGTCCGCGCTGATTGTTGGACCGTGTGTCGCCGCACCTTTGGCGGGTGCATTGTTATACATCTCCCAAACAGGGGATGTCTTTTTAGGAGGTTCGGCATTATTTGCGATGGCCTGGGGTATGGGAGTGCCGTTACTTTTAATGGGCGCCTCGGCCGGAAAGCTCATGCCGCGCGCAGGCGCTTGGATGGAAGGTGTCAAGCAGTTTTTTGGTTTGTTGTTGTTGGCAACGGCATGGTGGATGGTGACGCCATTGATGCCCACGTGGGTACAGATTTTGGGCTGGGCTGTGCTGGCAATGTTTGCAGCCGTATTGCTGCGACCTTTCGAACCCCTCACGAGTGCGTCTGGTGTGAGTGGAGCATGCCGTAAAACCTTGGGCTTGTTACTGATCGTGTTGAGCACGCTCTGGATTCTAGGTGTTGCGAGCGGTGGACGTTCATTACTTCAGCCTTTGAATCATTTGTCGTTGTCGATGAATAATCCCGCGACAACGGGTATCTCCACAGCGACTCCCATGACGGCTCAAGGACCGATGCCCGGCGCCACGAACTTAACAGGCAAACAGCAACTGCTCGGCACACCCGGCGTCAATCACAGCCCAACAACGGTGCAAAGCCCTGGTGCTTTAAAAGCGGGGCCTCCAAGTTTTCAGCTTGTCAGAACTGTGGCGCAGCTTGAGCAATTACTTGCACAGTCGACGCGACCCGTGATGTTGGATTTTTATGCGGACTGGTGTGTTTCATGCAAAGAAATGGAAGCCTTTACGTTTGTTGATCCGCGCGTCATGCAGCGCATGAATCAGATGCTGCTGTTAAAGGTCGATGTCACGGTAAACACTGCGGATGATCGTGCTTTGATGAAAAAATTCCGTCTGTTTGGACCTCCGGGCATTATTTTCTTTAGCCCTGGTGGTTACGAAAGAAAAGATGTGAGAGTGGTGGGTTTTCAGGATGCCACAAGGTTTGCCGCGACCTTAGATCGTGCACTAAAGTAAAAAAACAAATAAAACAAATAAAACAAATAAAAGACTTAAATTAGAGACAACATGACGCAAGCACGGGACCACGATTTGGCCGGTACGGATCAACCAAAGAACGAAAACCCAAAGTCGACAACATCAGTCATTATTTTGTTTGCTTTGGCGGCCTGTGCTGCGACCACTTCTTTTCGGATTTGTGATCCGTTATTGCCTGTTTTTGCAGAAGAGTTTGGTGTTCGAACAGCGCAGACCTCTGGCACAGTGACTTGGTTTGCGATTGCTTATGGAATCATGCAGTTTTTTTACGGACCGCTTGGTGATCGTTATGGCAAGTTTCGAGTGGTGTCTTGGGCAACGCTTGGTTGCGCGATCGGCACCTTGGTTGTTGTGTTCGCGCCCAGTTTGGAGGTGATTGAGCTTGGCCGATTGATTTCGGGTGCAACCGCGGCAGCAATTGTGCCCCTCGCGATGGCCTGGATTGGCGACCATGTGCCCTATGAGCAGAGGCAGGCAACGCTTGCGCGGTTTTTACTCGGCTCGATTTCTGGTCTTGCGCTAGGCCAATTGCTTGGTGGAATTTTCGCGGATACGGTTGGTTGGCGCTGGGCCTTTGTTTGGATGGCTGCCGTGTATTTTATTGTGGGCGGCTTGTTGATTTCGCGACGCGGCAGCGTGCCTGAAAAGCCTCACGTGCCGTCCCAAAGCGCGAGTATTCTCGGCCCTTTGAAACAAGTGGTGTCCACGCGCTGGGCTGTCATGGTCTTGGTGATCGTGTGTATTGAAGGTATTTTTGTCTTTGGTCCTCTTGCTTTTGTACCCGCTTTTTTGCATGAGCGTCATGGCATCCCCGTTTCGTGGGCGGGCATGATTAGCGGTTTTTTCGCGCTGGGTGCTTTTATTTATGCGATTCGTGCGAATCAGTTTGTGACGTGGTTGGGTGAGCGCAGATTGGCGCTGATAGGTGGCATCACTATGGCGGTTGCCTATAGTGTCTTTATGCTTTCAACGGTTTGGTATTGGGGTGTGTTGGCGAGCGTCTTGTCTGGTTTGGGTTATTACTTTTTGCACGCGGTGTTGCAAACGCATGCGACGCAAATGGCACCCTCTGCCCGTGGCTCAGCGGTGTCATTGTTTGCGTCTTGTTTGTTTTTAGGACAGTCGCTCGGGGTAGCGGCCTGTGCCTGGCTGGGAGACAGTTTTGGCTTGTCTGCAGTGTTTCCAGTGGGGATTATTGGCCTACCCCTGCTCGCTTGGTACTTTGCCCGGCGCTTGAGTTTGCGCCAGGCTGAGCTCGCTAGGTTGAACCCTTAAGGAGTTTGGCGGCAGCAGGCGCAAAGTAAGTCAAAATGCCATCTGCCCCTGCGCGCTTAAAGCCCAGTAACGTCTCCATCATGACCTTGTCGTGATCAAGCCAGCCATTGGCGGCTGCCGCTTTGAGCATCGCGTACTCACCACTGACTTGATAGGCAAAGGTCGGCACGTGAAAGGCGTCTTTAACACGGCGCAACACATCCAGATAAGGCATGCCTGGCTTGACCATCACCATGTCGGCGCCCTCGCGCAGATCAGCTGCAACTTCGCGTAGCGCTTCATCGATGTTGCCCGGATCCATTTGATAGACCAGCTTATTGGACTTACCCAAATTGACGGCTGAGCCAACAGCATCTCTGAATGGACCATAAAACGCACTGGCGAATTTGGCTGAATAGGCCATGATGCGGGTGTGGATGAAGTTGTTGGCCTCAAGCGCCGTGCGAATGGCGCCGATGCGACCATCCATCATGTCGCTAGGTGCGACGATATCCACGCCTGCTTCGGCTTGGACTAAAGCCTGTTGCGTCAAGATTTTGACGGTAATGTCGTTCATGACATAGCCGTTTTCATCAATTACGCCATCTTGCCCGTGGCTGGTGTAGGGGTCGAGTGCCACGTCTGTCAGCAGGCCGAGCTCTGGAAAGTGCTTTTTAAGGCTGGCGACCACACGTGGAATGAGGCCTTTGGGGTTGATCGCTTCGGCGCCATCCAGCGCCTTGAGTGAGGGATCAATGACCGGGAACAGCGCCATCACGGGAATGCCGAGCTCGACGCATTCGCGCGCGACCTCCAGAATCGTGTCTGGGGAGTAGCGCAATACCCCGGGCATGGAGGCGATAGGTTGACGCACACCTGTGCCCTCAACGACAAACACAGGGTAAATCAGGTCATCGACTGATAGTGAGTGCTCGCGCACAAGGCGTCGAGAAAAGTCATCGCGGCGAAGACGACGCGGACGATTAGCAGGAAAGTCGGCAAGGATGAGATGTGGTGTTGTCATGGTACGACCTTGGGGGAAATCCAGTTTTCGATTTGGAGGGTGGCTTCTTCGAGCCCGATTCGGGCAGTGGCGGAGAACGGGACCGCATTGAGCGCCCCGATATCTTCGAGCTCTTTTTTAACGGCAAAGACAGCTTTGATGCGTTGCCCATATGGAAACTTATCTGCTTTGGTGAGCAAGGCCATTACGGGCCGTCGGGTTGGGGCAATCCAGTTGGCGAGGCGTCGGTCGAGTTCGGTTACACCACGACGAATGTCAATCAGCAACACGATGCCGGCGAGAGACTCGCGACTCTGGAGGTAGCCACCCAAAATATCCGCCCATTCCTCTTTGGCGCGTTGCGCCACCGAGGCGTAGCCGTAGCCAGGCAAATCAACCAGAAAGCCAAGCTGTCCTTCGGGATCGAGCGGGTCGGGCAAACCAAACATGTTGATGAGTCTTGTTCTGCCAGGTGTCTTACTTGAAAACGCAAGTCTTCTCTGGTTAGTCAGGACGTTAATCGCTGTGGATTTGCCCGCATTGGAGCGACCCACAAAGCAGACTTCAGGGGCTCCGGGAAAGGGTAATTGATCCAGCCGGGCGGCTGAAGTGAAAAACGAAGCGCGGTGCAGGATTGACACTAGGAGGGCCATTAAGAATAAGCTCAACCGCTATTGTATAATCTTGGGTTGAGAAGTAGTTGTTTTATAAAGATTACAAGCGTCGAGGTCTTCAATGAAGCGTGTGCTGTCCAAGGTAGTGTCCAAGATAGTGCTTGTGAGCGGGTTGCTGCTTGGGGTGTCTGCCGTATCAACCAGTATGGCCGCAGGTCCTGTCAAGGGCCCAGCAAAACCTGACGCCACAAAGGGCGCTCAGCTGTATGAACAGGGTGATGCAGCGCGCGGCATCGTGGCCTGCGCCTCCTGTCACGGCGCGGCGGGCAACAGTACGATCCCTGCCAACCCCAATCTTTCCGCCCAGTCACACGAGTATTTATACAAACAGCTCGTTGAGTTCCGTATCAAAGCAGGCGCCAAGACCGCGTTACGCAAAGGTGCTGAGGGCGCGCCTTCCGTGATGCAAGCGCTGGCGACGCCGCTGACCGAAGCGGATATGCATAATCTTGCCTACTTCTTGTCCTTGCAAACCTTAGCGCAGCCTGCGACCGCAACCAACGAAAAGTTGGCGGAGCGAGGCCAAAAAATCTGGCGAGCAGGGATTCCCGAGCGCAATGTCCCCGCATGCGCTGGTTGTCATTCTGCCAATGGTGCTGGTATTCCAGCGCAATACCCACGACTCAGTGGACAGTACCCCTCGTACATTGAGGATCAGCTCAAGCTCTTTCGCTCAGGTCACCGTGGTAATTCACCCATGATGAACCAAATCGCCGACCGTATGTCAGATTCAGACCTTAAAGCCGTTTCTGACTATGCAGCGGGTTTGCGCTAAAAAAAACGAAATAACAGTTGTAATGTTTTAACTCGTTTGGCGCCAAAGATATAGTAAAAAAGGGGGTCTCAAGACCTCCTTTTTTTTCGCACTTTGTAAGTCGCTTTAGCAACACCGCACACTGGGCATCACGCAATCATGACAAAGACCGCATCTAGACCGCTGGCTAATTTTTTCGAGCTCCTGAGTTCGATGCGCTTTGCGATTAGTTTGTTGGTGTTTATTTGTTTGGCCAGCATCATTGGTACGGTGATCCCGCAGGGACGTTCAGCCAACGCTTACATCGATCAGTTTGGACCGTTTTGGTTTGATGTGTTCAATCGGTTTTCCATTTGGCACATCTATAACAACTGGTGGTTCTTGGTCACGATGGCTTTTCTCGTGACCTCGACGAGCTTATGTTTGATCCGCAATGCACCAAAGATGCTCAAGGAAGCACGCTCTTTCCGAGAGAATATTCGCACCTCAAGTCTGCAGTCTTTTCATCACCGCGTTGCATTAGACACGGGGCGAGGTGTTCCGGCCGCGACCGCCTCTGTCCAAGCCTGGCTCAAGAGAGAAGGTTATGCCGTCAAGCAGCGCGATGAGGGTGACTCGGTTTTGCTTGCGGCCAAGCGTGGCAGCGGTAATCGGCTTGGCTATATTTTTGCGCATGCCTCTATTGTGATTATTTGCGTGGGAGGCTTGCTTGATAGTGAGTTGCCCGTGCGGATGCAGGTATGGCTGATGGGCAAGACCCCTATTGTTGAAAATATGCTGATCGCAGATGTGCCTGAGCGTGGACGTTTGTCGGTCAATAATCCGAGCTTTCGTGCGAATGTATTAATTCCTGAGGGCAGTACGCGCGATTCAGCCGTGGTCAATATTGACGATGGCGCCTTGGTGCAACCTTTGCCCTTTAGTATCGAGTTGAAAAAATTTATCGTTGATTATTACTCCACTGGCATGCCGAGTCGCTTTGCCAGCCTAGTCACAGTCACTGATCCCGATACGGGCAAAGCGTTTGATGCGACGATCGAGGTCAATGAGCCTTTGCACTTCAAGGGTGTGACGGTGTATCAGTCTAGCTTTGACGATGGAGGCAGTTTGATTGAGTTGGTGGGCTACCCCCTTGCGGGTCCCAGTGACAAATCTTTTGAGATCAAGTCGCGTGTTGGTCAGTCCAATGATGTCACGATGAAATCCGCGGGTGCAGAGCTCAAGGTCGAGGTGACAAAGCTGCGTCCGATTAATGTCGAGGACTTGTCTGGCGGTGATCCTACTTCTGTTTCAAAGCCTTTCGGTGAGCATGTTGCAGCCGTTACGGGAAGTGCCGCGGGCAAAACAAATAAAAACTTGCGCAATATTGGTCCGAGCGTTGAATACCGCGTGATCGATGCAAGTGGTCAAGCGACCTTGTTTCACAACTATATGTTGCCTGTCGAGCTTGATGGCGCCCGTGTGATGCTGGCCGGTGTTCAAGAAACGGGCATGTCCGGTTTCCGTTACTTGCGCCTACCTGTCGACGACGACAGTTCGATGGGCGATTTTGTCCGTTTGAGAGCGGCGCTGGCCGATCCAGCAGCTAGAAAGTTGGCCGCTGAACGCTTAGTCAGCAATTATGGTGGCGGTTTCGAAGAGCGCCGAGCGCTTCAAATATCGACTGAGCGAGCGCTTGATACCTTTGCGAATGGGGGCTTGGTCGCGATTTCAAATTTCTTGGAAAAAAATGTTCCAGAGGCTGAGCAGCGCCGTGCCGCTGATGTCATTATCCGCTTGCTAGGATCCTCGATTGCCGAGTTGCGTGACATTGGTCGCGAGCGTGCCGGCCTGGCGCCCATGCCCAATGCCCCAGACAGCATGGAGGCCGCCGCTGAGTGGTCCAGGCTCGCGGTCGCGGCTTTGTCAGACCTGGCGCTTTACCCCTCGCCAATCATGATGACGCTCAAGACGTTCGAGCATGTTCAGGCGAGTGTTTTCCAAGTTAGCCGCACGCCAGGAAAGATCACGGTTTATATTGGTTGCCTACTTTTAATCATCGGTATTTTTACGATGTTTTATGTCAGAGATCGTCGAATTTGGGTTTGGCTTCGCCCTGCTGAAGCTGGGGGTGCGAAGGTCATGGCCGCCATGACTTCGCAAAAGCGGACACTCGATTTCAATCGGGAGTTCGATCGTTTTAAGCAGGCGTTGTTACGTCTGAACCAAGGCGAGCCGACCGGCAAGCCCAAACACTGACCATTGAGATACTGCTATGAATGAGCCAGTTGCTGCTGTTGCGAATGATTGGGATGATTTGAGAGAGTCGGGTGACGGACGCATTGAGCGTGGACGTCCCGACTGGACCGATTTATTGTTTTTTGTATTGCTAGCGCTTGGAGCGGCTTTTGCGCTCAAGCAATACAGCCATGCGATGGATGTGTATGAGAAAACCATCCTTGTTTGCACGGTACCTGCGCTCGTGTGGTTGGGTTGGCTTTGGCGGCCGTTGCGGACCTTGTTCGTCACGATGGGCATCGCTTCTTTATTTGCAATCTGGTTGTATCAGGGTGATTTGGCGCGCGCAGAGCAAGTGTTCTTTTTGAAGTATTTGTTTTCTTCACAATCCGCAATTCTATGGATGTCCGTGCTGTTTATTGTGGCCACTTTTTGCTATTGGGCTGGATTTGTCAGTGTGACAGCAGCTTGGCTTGGCACGGCACTCACCTGGGGGGCGGTGTTTGCCGGCTCGACAGGCTTGATGGTACGTTGGCGCGAAGGGCATTTGATGGGCCCCGATTTAGGCCATATTCCTGTCAGCAATTTGTATGAAGTGTTTGTGTTGTTCGCGCTTGTGACATCCCTCTTTTATTTGTATTACGAGCGACGCTACGGCACACGCGCGCTTGGCGGCTTTGTGATGTTGATTGTGACCTCCTCGGTCGTATTTTTGCTTTGGTATTCGTTCACACGCGAGGCTTATCAAATTCAGCCCTTGGTTCCTGCGCTGAAAAGCTGGTGGATGAAAATCCATGTGCCTGCAAACTTCATTGGTTATGGCACGTTTTCGCTTGCGGCCATGGTGGGCTTTGCCTATCTGGTCAAACAGCACGCTCAAACCAAATCCTGGCTTAAGCTTGCGCCGCTGTTTATTTTGGGTGTCTTGCTGGCGGCTGAACCGATGGTGTTTCGCACAGAAGGCTTGTCCGCGACCTGGATGATTTATTTCGGAATCGGTGCCTTGATTGTGGGGTCGATTTTGTTGTTTCGCGCTCAGATCGGCGCGCGCTTGCCTTCCTTTGAAGTGCTCGATGACATCATGTATCGGGCCATCGCCATTGGCTTTGCCTTTTTTACTGTAGCGACGATTCTTGGCGCCTTGTGGGCCGCCGATGCTTGGGGCGCCTACTGGCAGTGGGATCCCAAGGAGACGTGGGCACTGATTGTCTGGTTGAATTACGCCGCATGGTTACATTTGCGCCTCATGAAAGGCTTGCGTGGAACGATGGCCGCATATTGGGCACTTGTGGGTCTGTTGGTGACTTGTTTCGCCTTTTTGGGCGTTAACATGTTCCTTTCAGGTCTACATTCTTATGGTGCGCTTTGACGCCTGCTAAACCTTGGGTCGTGTTGCTCGCGACCCTCACAGTACAGTCTCTTGTTGCGATGGCCTTGTTAAACCTGCCGGTGGTTGCGCCGGCAGTGGCCAAAGATGTCGGAATTTCAACAAACTACCTGGGTGCCTATGTGGCACTGGCTTACTTTGGCGCGATGGTGGCCACCCTTCTGGGTGGTGCCGCGGTCAAACGTTGGGGTGCGATTCGTCTGAGCCAGGCCGGTCTGGTTTTAGCGGCGATCGGTTTATTTCTCTGTGCAATTCCTTATGTTGAAACGATTGCACTCGGTGCGCTGTTCATCGGTGCTGGCTATGGACCGATTACTCCAGCAAGCTCGCACTTGCTGATCAAATCAACACCCCCTGAAAAATTATCTTTTGTTTTTTCTGTCAAACAGACAGGCGTGCCGCTCGGGGGCATGATTGCGGGCGCGACCGTGCCTTCTCTGAATATATTGATTGGATGGCAGTGGGCGTTTATCTGCGCAGGCATTGCCTGCATCATTTGCGCCTGGGCGGTACAGCCTTTGCGCGAGGGTTTGGATGATGATCGGGACCCCACGGTCAGGCCGTCTTTGGCGACGAGCGTTGTTTTGCCTCTCACGTTGATCTTTAGCCACCGCACTCTGCGTCAGCTGTCTTATATGTCCTTTATGTTTTCAATCGCGCAGATGGCCCTCATGGGGTATCTGGTGACATTTTTGTATGAAGACTTGGGCTGGAGTCTTGTGGCGGCGGGTGGCGCGCTGACCGTAGCCCAAGCCGCTGGAGTCTCCGGCCGGATGTTGTGGGGTTATGTGTCCGATCGCTGGTTGGGTGCGACCATGATGTTGATCGTGATCGCGGTGCTCTTGGTGATTGGCGCGCTGGGAACCGCCCTGCTCGGGCCTGAATCTTCGCCGTGGTTCTTGTTTCCTATCTTGGTGATTTTTGGTTCATCGGCGATTGGTTGGAACGGAGTGTTTTTGGCGGAGATCGCGCGACAGGCACCCAAGGGACAGGCGGGTACAGCAACCGGCGGCACGCTTTGCATTACCTTTTTGGGCGTCATGGTCGGCCCTCCCTTGTTCGGTGTGTTGGCGAGCGTCCTCGGTAGTTATGGTTTAAGTTATGGCGCATTGGCGGTACTTGGCATGTTGATTTTGATGTTGCTGATACCGCTTTATCGTCATCCTACAGCGAGCTCAACCTGACTCGCCGCGTTATTTTGGAAACCTCGTCAGAGCCGACTACGTTGTCTCAACAGCGACAATGGTTAGTGGGCTGCGGCATTTTTTTATGCGCCCTGACATGCTTTTCTCTCCTGGACGCGTTGGCTAAAGACCTCGTGCATCGCTATTCAGCGCCGCTTGTCAACATGGCACGCTACTCCGTGATTGTTGTGCTTGCTTTTGCAGTGATGCGCGCCAAAGGCGTGTCGATTCATGCGCGGAAAGACAAGCGTGTTTTACTTGTGTTGCGTGGCGCGATGCTTGGCATCGTCGGGATCTGTTTTATTCCTGGACTGCAATACTTACCGCTCGCCGAAGGTACGGCCATCTATTTTGTCGCACCGCTGTTAGTGATCATCTTTGCGCCCCTTGTATTGGGCGAACGCGTGGGCTGGAAACAATACGCCGTGGTGCTTGTAGGTATGGCGGGGATGTTGCTGATCGTCAATCCTGGCGGCGATCTCTCCTTGATTGGTAGCGCGCTGATGTTCACCTCTGCCTGTGCTTATGCAGTGGTACAACTATTGACACGCAAGCTGGCCAATCACGTTGAGAGCGAACAGATGTTCGTCTATGCAGCCAGTACGTGTTGGTTTATGGGGCTAGCGGTGATGTTGGTGTTTTGGCCGCAAGTCTGGCCGACGGGCCGTGATCTACTTGAGATGCTCGTGATGGGCGCATGCGGTGGTACAGGTCAGTATTTACTGATTCTCGCCTTTAAGCGGGTGCCTGCATCGACGCTCGCCCCCCTCAATTACTTTCAGCTGGCGCTTGCCGTCATGTGGGGCGAACTCCTTTTTGGCCAAATGCCTAATCTACAATCTTTTGCAGGGATCGCACTGATCGTCGCCGCAGGCTTGGCGTTGACCTTGCCCTTGTTGATTGCATCCTTGAAGGCTAGATCACTTCGACGCGAACGTTAACTCAGGAAATTTGATGAAGAGCTTTTTTCACCCTAAGCAAAAACTGCATCATCCACAAACCTATTTGTCTCGCGGCAAGATGCGCGTGCCCCAAGAGATCCCGGAGCGTGCCGAACAGATTTTAAAGGGTCTCGCCGCGCTCAACCTCACAGTGACCGAGCCAAGCGATTACGGCATGGAGCCACTGTTACGCGTCCACGATGCGGCCTACCTGTCGTTTTTACAAACTGCGCACGCTGAATGGAAGCAAGTCGGACCGGATTGGGGCGATGAGGTGATTTCCAACGTCTTCGTGCGCGAGCCTAATGCCTTGCGTGGCATTTTGGCCAAAGCGGGCAAGTACCTGGCGGATGGGAGCTGTCCTGTTGGCGAGCACACGTGGACAACGGTCTACTGGGGCGCACAGTCTGCCATCGCTGGCGCCAAAGCGCTCTTGGAGGGCGATGACAAGGCGTATGCTTTGTGTCGTCCTCCTGGGCATCACACCCGTAAAGACGCGGCAGGAGGATTTTGTTACCTCAATAATGCGGCGATTGCGGCTGAGTTGTTACGTGAAAAATACCAACGCGTGGTGATACTGGATACCGATGTGCACCACGGTCAGGGTGTTCAGGAAATTTTCTATCAACGTGACGATGTTCTGTACGTATCGGTGCATGGTGACCCGACAAATTTTTACCCTGTGACCGCAGGTTTTGAAGACGAAACAGGCGCAGAGACAGGCTCGGGCTACAACCTAAACCTGCCGATGCCGCATGGCTCAAGCGAAGAGGTCTTTTTTGAGCGTGTTCACCAAGCATTCAAGGCGATCGAAGCATTCAAGCCCGACGCGGTGGTGCTGTGTTTAGGCTTTGATGTGTACAAGGATGATCCGCAGACCAAGGTCGCGGTGACGACCGAGGGTTTTAATCGTCTAGGTAAACAGGTGGCCGCAATGGGTTTGCCTACATTGGTGGTGCAAGAAGGTGGTTATCACTTAGAAACACTCGCCACCAACACCGTCAGTTTTTTTAATGGTTTTCTGTCGCGAGAAAATTAATTCGGCTGGTTAATCTGGCAGGCAGCTTTCACCGCGAATCAGGTCGGCAAAGGTTTCGCGTTGGCGAACGACATAAACATGTTCGCCATCCACCATGACTTCGGCGGGACGCGGGCGACTGTTGTAATTGCCTGCCATTACAAAGCTGTAGGCGCCCGCTGATTCGATCGCCAATACATCGCCTTGGTTGAGGGCTAGCTTGCGGGCGCGCGCGAGCCAGTCGGCGCTTTCGCAAACAGGACCCACTACGTCATAGAGTGTAGGCGCGCTTGAGCGCGGCTTGAGCGGTAAAACGCCGTGCCAGGCTTCGTACAACGCGGGACGCATCAAGTCATTCATTGCTGCATCCACAATCGCAAAATTACGCGCTTCGGTGTGCTTGAGGTATTGGACGGAGGTCAACAGCACGCCAGCGTTTCCGACCAGGGATCGACCAGGTTCGAGCACGAGCTCAAGGTGATCAAAACCTCGCGCACGGAGCTCTGCAAATACCTTGTCGAGCAGGACTTTGGGGGCG
>JBILJA010000033.1:0-19890 GCA_044368775.1 Burkholderiaceae bacterium | reverse complement strand
GGTCATACAACACACCGATACACAAGAACATCGCGGCTGACACAAAACCATGGGACACCATCTGAACGATCGCACCCTCAACACCTGCGGTGTTGAAAATAAACAAGCCGAGTGTCACAAAACCCATGTGGGCGATAGACGAGTATGCCACCAGCTTTTTCATATCGTCTTGAACTAACGCAACCAAGCCGATGTAAATCACTGCGATCAAAGACAACGCAATGATCAACCCCGCCATGCTTGCTGCGGCATCGGGTACGATCGGCAAGGACAAGCGCAGGAAACCATAGGCGCCGAGTTTGAGCATGATGGCGGCAAGCACCACCGAACCGCCGGTTGGTGCCTCCACGTGGGCATCAGGCAACCAAGTGTGAACTGGCCACATTGGGACCTTGACCGCGAAAGCCGCCAGGAATGCAAAGAAAATCAAGAGTTGTGGCGTCGACTCCAAAGGAAGCGTGTGCCAGGTCATGATATCGAACGAACCGCCCGAAGCATTCCAGAGATACAGGAACGCGACCAAAGTCAGCAGCGACCCCATCAAGGTGTACAAGAAAAACTTGAACGCGGCATAGACGCGATTAGGTCCACCCCATACGCCCACAATGATGTACATAGGAATCAGCGTGGCTTCGAAGAAGATGTAGAACAGCAAACCATCGAGCGCGACAAACACACCAATCATCAGGCCTGACAAAATCAGGAAGGCTGCCATGTATTGCGAGACGCGCGAGGTAATGACCTCCCAGCCGGCTACCACCACAATGATCGTAATAAATGCCGTCAGCAATACAAACCACAAGGAGATACCATCCACACCCAAGTGGTAATAGACAGCGAAGGCTTCGATCCAGATCGATTTCTCAACAAACTGCATCGCAGCCGTCGAACTATCAAAACCTAGGTACAAAGGGAGCGTGACCAGAAAACTGACTATAGCGCCGATCAAAGAAAGACTACGCGTCAAACCAGGACGATCATCCCGGCCTAGTGCCAGCACAATCAAACCGCAAACGATCGGAACAAAAATCGAAAGCGTGAGCCAAGGGGTAGAAAAAGAAGCCATCTCGCTCGCCATCATTTGAGACTAAAGATAATGTAGGTGATCGCCGCCATCAGGCCGATGATCATCGCGAATGCATAATGGTAAATAAACCCAGTCTGCAAGCGTCGGGTGACTGCCGCAATCGCGCCGACCACCTTTGCCGAACCATTCACCAGCAAGCCATCAATCAAACCACGATCGGCACGTTGCCAGAGACCCTGACCCAACATGCGAGAACCGCGCGCAATGACTTGCTCATAGAACCAGTCAAAAAAGTACTTGTTTTCCAGAATGCAGTTGATGAACTTGAGCTTGCTCTGGATCGCTGCAGGTACTTTCGGATTAATCAAATAGCAATACCAGGCCACGACAGCACCCGCGATCATGAGCCAGAACGGAACCGTCACAAAGGCATGCAGACCGTAGGCGACCCAACCATGCCAGGTTTTAGCAATCGTCGCCATAGCGGGGTGCTGCACCAACACAACGATCGTGTCTTTGAAGTATCCACCAAAGAGCAACGCATCGCACAACCACGCACCCGCAACCACGGATGGAATCGCCAGCAGAACGAGCGGCAAGGTCACGACCCAGGGAGATTCGTGCGGGACACCACCATGATGCCCATGTGAATCAGCATGATCATCATGGCCGTGGCCGGCATGCCCTGCATGCCCTGCGTGTGCGGCATGGTCATGCCCTCCCGAGGTATTAAAGCGTTCTTTGCCGTGGAACACCAAGAAATACACTCGGAACGAATACAGGGAGGTCACAAACACACCAATCAAGACTGCATATTGTGCAAAAGTAGAGCCCCAAACAGTCGAAGCCGCAGCCGCTTCGATAATATGTTCTTTGGAATAGAAGCCCGAAAAGAACGGGGTACCGACAAGCGCCAAGGTACCAATCAAGAATGTGATCCACGTAATCGGCATGTACTTGCGCAGACCGCCCATATTGCGGATATCTTGATCATGATGCATCCCAATGATGACCGAGCCCGCCCCCAAGAACAGCAGCGCCTTGAAAAACGCGTGCGTCATGAGATGGAAAATCGCAACCGAATATGCAGAGGCGCCCAGAGCGACCGTCATATAGCCCAGCTGCGAAAGCGTCGAATACGCCACGACACGTTTGATATCGTTTTGAATGATGCCCAGGATGCCTAAGAACAGCGCACCAATCGCACCGACGATGATGATCATCGACAAGGCCACGTCCGACAGCTCAAACAGCGGTGAAAAGCGTGCCACCATAAAGATACCCGCCGTCACCATGGTCGCTGCGTGAATCAACGCGGAAATCGGTGTGGGACCCTCCATGGAGTCTGGCAACCATGCGTGCAGAGGCACCTGCGCGGACTTACCCATCGCACCAATGAACAGGCAGATACACGCCACCGTCAGTAACATCCAGTCCGTGCCAGGCAAGGTGTTCTTTGCCAGATCATCAGCCTGTTTGAAGAGGTCACCGTAGTGCATCGTGCCAGCATAAGCAAACAACAAACCAATGCCCAACACAAAACCGAAGTCACCCACTCGGTTGACCAAGAAGGCCTTCATGTTTGCGAAAATCGCAGTGGGTTTTGTATACCAAAAACCAATCAACAGATAAGACACCAAGCCTACGGCTTCCCAACCGAAGAACAGTTGAACCATATTGTTAGCCATCACCAGCATCAGCATGGAGAAGGTAAACAAAGAAATGTAGGAAAAGAATCTCTGGTAGCCAGGATCTTCTGACATGTAACCGATCGTATAGATATGCACCATGAGCGAGACTGAAGTCACGACTACCATCATGAGTGCTGACAACGGGTCAATCAAAAAGCCGATTTCAAGCTTGGCCTGACCGAGCATCATCCAAGTGTAGACGGTGCCGTCGTAACGCAAACCGTTGAGCACATCCAAGAGCACCAACACCGAACCCACCGCGGAGAACGCGACAAGTGCGATGGTGATTATGTGGGAAGTGCGTCGACCCACTTGACGACCAAGGAAACCCGTACCGAACAGGCCCGCCAACACAGCGCCCAGCAAAGGAGCCAGCGCGATGGCTAAATAGAGACTAGGTGAGCTAAACATATTCTTCTATATCCCGATTAGCCCTTTAGGCGGTCAAGTTCGTCAACATTGATTGTGTTGAGATTGCGGAACAGCAATACCAAGATTGCCAAACCAATCGCAGCCTCGGCTGCAGCCACCGTCAGGATGAAAAAGACAAAGACCTGACCCGCCTCGTCGCCCATCCAGGTGGAAAACGCGACGAAATTCATATTGACCGCCAATAACATCAGCTCAACCGACATCAAGAGCACAATCAAATTGCGACGATTTAAAAAGATTCCAAATACGCCAATGGCAAACAGAATGGCGCCAAGCACCAAGAAATGTGCAAGTGTCAACGTCATCATGCTTTGTCTCCCGATTTAGCGTTGACGGCTTCCTGGCTGGGCAGGTCAACGAGCCGAACGCGATCGGCCGCACGCACACGCACAGCGGCGGCGGGATCGTTGTATTTAACATCGCGGCGCTTACGCAAGGTCAGAGAAATCGCGGCGATCATCCCGACCAAGAGCAAGACTGCGCCGACTTCAACGGCATAGGCATACTCGGTATACATCAACTCGCCAAGCGCACGTGAGTTGTTGTAATCATCACCCATTTCCGCAGCAGGGCCGACCTGACCCCAGGAGGTCGCGAGCACAAAAGACATCTCGACCACCATAATCAAGCCAACAATCAAACCCATCGGCAAGTATGTTTTGATCTGAGTGCGCAACTCTTCCATTTTGACGTCAAGCATCATCACAACAAACAGAAATAACACCATCACCGCACCGACATAGACAAGCACAAGCAACAGTCCAAGAAACTCGGCGCCAAGCAACATCCAGATCATCGCGGCATTGGCAAAAGCCAAAATCAAATGCAAGACAGCCGTCACCGGGCTTGAGGCCGTGATGACACGAAACGCTGCAATCACCAAGATAATCGCCAGGACGTAGAACAAAATAGTAATAAACATGATTTCTTTTAGCCTCGGCGATCAGCGATAAGGCGCATCGATGGCGCGATTGCGGGCGATTTCGTCTTCGTAACGATCTCCCACGGCCAACAACATGTCTTTAGTGAAGTACAAGTCGCCACGCTTCTCGCCGTGGTACTCATGGATGTGTGTTTCAACAATCGAATCAACTGGACAGCTTTCTTCGCAAAAGCCACAGAAAATACATTTGGTCAAATCGATGTCGTAGCGTGTTGTGCGACGCGTACCGTCCTCGCGCATATCCGACTCAATCGTAATCGCCATCGCAGGGCACACCGCCTCGCACAATTTACAAGCAATACAGCGCTCTTCGCCGTTGGGGTAACGACGTAACGCATGAAGCCCACGGAAACGTGGAGACATCGGAGTCTTTTCCTGTGGATAACGCAAGGTAATCTTGCGCTTGAAAAAATACTTGCCGGTCAACTTCATGCCCTTGAGTAGCTCAAGTAGCAAGAGGCTACCGAAAAAATCCTTGATCGCTTCCATAAATGCCTTATTTGCCGTCTTTTCGCGCCGAGTCGCGTTCAGTTCCAGATGTTCCAAGGTGTTTGCATCCAGATCGCCACCACGACCAGCCACACACCCGTCAGAGGGATAAAAATTTTCCAGCCCAAACGCATAATTTGGTCATAGCGGTAACGCGGAAATGAAGCGCGGAACCAGATAAACAGAGATACGACACAGAAGGTCTTGAGACCGAGCCAAATCCAACCAGGAATCCACGTCAAGGGTGCATACTCAACCGGAGCAGCCCATCCGCCAAGGAACATGATGGCCGCCATGCAGGACAAGAAAATCATATTGGCGTATTCGCCCAGGAAAAACAGCGCGAAGGCCATGCCCGAATACTCAACCATGTGACCGGCCACAATCTCTGACTCACCTTCGACCACATCGAAAGGGTGTCGGTTGGTTTCAGCGACTGCCGAGATCACATAAATCACAAACAAGGGGAACAGGGGCAACCAGTTCCAGGACATGAAATTCAAACCCATATCGGCAAACCAACCGCGCGTCTGAACATTGACGATTTCCGTCATATTCAAGCTACCCGACACCAGCAACACCGTCACGAGTACAAAGCCAATCGCCAGTTCATACGACAACATCTGGGCCGATGCACGCATCGCCGCCAGAAAAGCGTATTTGGAGTTGGATGCCCAGCCTGCAACGATCACACCGTAGACACCAATCGAGGTGATCGCCATGACATACATCAGACCTGCATTGACATCCGCCAAGACGAGCTCGGGGCCAAACGGAATCACCGCCCATGCTGCCAAGGCAGGCATGAGGGTCACGACGGGCGCCAAGATAAACAAGATCTTATTCGCCTGACTCGGCACGACCACTTCTTTGGTCAGCAATTTAAAGACGTCGGCGAATGGCTGCAGCAAGCCACGAAAACCGACACGGTTAGGTCCAAGACGAATGTGCATAAAGCCAATCATCTTGCGTTCCCAATACGTCAGGTAAGCCACGCACAAAATAATCGGCACAGCGATCACTAGGATCTTGACGAGCGTCCAGACCACGTACCAAGGTGTTGGGCCGATCAAGTCTGTACCGAAAGATTCAAGGACGTTTAGCCACTCCATCAGGCACGCTCCACTTGAAGTTGACCGAAAGCACTACCCAAAGCGGCCGTTTGCTCAAAAGCAGCGGCAATACGCACCGCACCAGGCACCAGCGTGTTATCCATTTCAGCCGACAAACTCACCTGCCCTGTCGATGATTTGACACGCACGTGGTCGCCCGTCTTGAGACCCAAGCTATCAAGCGTTTGCTGATGCATTCTTGCAACCGGCGCACGCGAGGCCGCAGTGGCCTGCAGCGCAGGTGCACGACGCACCATGGCATCGCTGCGATAGATCGGCACATCCGTGACGCGCTGTAAACCTTGGATTGAACCAGAGCTCAACCCAGGCTCGGCCTGAAGCAGATTAGACAAGCGTCCTTCAGTGCCATTCGCCATCACGGCATCACGTACTGTTTCCGAGGACTCATCATCGAATCCAGCCAAATGCAAAACATTACCCAACACGCGTAACACTTTCCAAGCGGGGCGGCTTTGCCCACGAGGCGTTACCGTACCCTTAAAACTTTGTGCCGTGCCTTGGGCATTCACAAAAGTACCCGAGGTCTCAGTAAATGGTGCAATCGGCAACATCACATTCGCCCACTCGCGCGCACCAGAAGCGTATGGCGTCAATGCAACAACGAACTCCGCGGATTTGAGCGTGGCCAACGCCTGGGCACCATTGTCGGCATCCAGCAATGGCTCGGCATGCAAAACAATGTAAGCCTTGAGTGGTTGGGACAACATCGCTGCTGCACCTTTGCCACCCTTAACAGGGACTGCACCTGCAAGATAGCCGCCCACCGTATTCGCGCCCGAAGTCAGGAAACCAAACTTCGCGCCTGATAACTGAGCAATCAGCTGAGCATTGGCTGCGATCATCGTTGCTGTCGGTGCATTCACAGCCGAATTACCCAACAAAATCGCCACCCGTTCACCGCTTGCGAGACTTTGAGCAATAGTTTGGGCGACGGCATCAGGTTGAACAGCAGACAAAGACGCAGGGACTGCTTGTGCTTTGAGCTTGGCGAGCGCAACCGCAACTTGAGCGACCGTGTGCGCCAAGGCATCGGGCAATACCGTCGCCCGCGCAGTCAGTTTGAGCAATGGATCATCACCAGCAATATCAATCGCGGAAATTTGTGTACCGCGCTTGGCAGACTGACGCAAACGCTGTGTCATCAGAGGATGATCTTTGCGCAAGAACGAACCAATCACAAGCACCCGATCAAAAGTATCGAGTTCGGCGACAGGGAAACCCAACCACGGAGCACCTGTTAGGGCCGAATCCAGTGAGGCATCGGTCTGACGCAGACGGAAATCAATATTCTCTGATCCCAGTCCGCGGGTCACGCGACCCAACAAGGCAAGTTCTTCGAGAGTTGAGTATTCGCTCGCCAACGCACCAATCTGAGCGCTACCTGAGGCATCGCGCACATCCATCAAGCCGTGAGCGACGGCCTGAAGCGCGTCAGACCAGGTGGCTTCTTTCCACAATCCATCCTCGCCCTTGATCATCGGAACCGTCAAGCGGTCCTCATTGAGACCTTCGTAAGAGAAACGATCACGGTCGCTGATCCAACATTCATTCAAGGCGTCATTTTCAAATGGCACGACGCGAATCACCTCATCGCCCTTGACCTGCACAACAAGGTTGGCGCCCATGCTGTCATGAGGCGAAACTGAACGACGACGCGCCAGTTCCCAAGTACGCGCCTGATAACGGAAAGGCTTGGAGGTCAACGCACCGACTGGGCACAAATCAATCATGTTGCCCGACAGTTCGGAGTCAACGGAGCGACCCACAAAGGTTGTGATTTCAGAGTGCTCACCACGCCCGACCATGCCGAGCTCCATGATGCCCGCGACTTCCTGACCAAAGCGAACGCAACGCGTGCAATGAATACAGCGTGACATTTCCTCGGCGGACACGAGTGGGCCGAGCTCTTTGTGAAAAACAACGCGCTTTTCTTCGTTGTAGCGGGAGCTCGAGCCACCGTAGCCAACAGCCAAATCCTGCAACTGACATTCGCCACCCTGATCACAGATCGGGCAATCCAAGGGGTGGTTAATGAGCAAAAATTCCATCACACTCTTTTGAGCGGCCACGGCACGCTCAGAACAGGTATGGACCACCATGCCATTCGTTGCGGGTGTTGCGCACGCAGGCATGGCCTTCGGTGCTTTCTCAACCTCAACCAGACACATGCGACAGTTCGCTGCGATGGATAATTTCTTGTGATAGCAAAAATGCGGCACATACACACCGAGCTTATGCGCGGCATGCATGACCATGCTGCCTTCTTGCACTTCGACTTTCTTGCCGTCGATGGTTAACTCAACCATAACTTTGTCCAAACCTTAGAGATAGGGGGCTACGACACATCGCTTGTGCTCGATGTGGTGTGCAAATTCGTCGCGATAATGCTTTAGGAAACCACGTACTGGCATCGCGGCAGCATCACCTAGCGCACAAATCGTACGGCCCATGATGTTGCCCGCGACTGAATCAAGCAGATCGAGGTCTTCGGGGCGACCTTGACCATGCTCGATACGATTGACCATACGGTAGAGCCAACCCGTGCCTTCACGGCAAGGTGTGCACTGACCACAGCTTTCTTCGAAATAAAAATAAGACAAGCGCAAGAGTGACTTGACCATACAACGCGTGTCATTCATCACGATGACCGCACCCGAACCTAGCATCGAGCCGGCCTTGGCGATGGCGTCGTAATCCATCGTCGTGTCCATCATGATGTTGCCGGGAATCACCGGCGCGCTCGAACCACCAGGAATCACAGCCTTCAGTGTTGAGCCGCCACGCATGCCACCCGCGAGTTCGAGCAACTTGGAAAAAGGTGTACCTAGCGGGATTTCGTAATTGCCTGGACGCTCGACGTCACCGGTAATCGAAAAGAGTTTGGTACCACCGTTATTGGGCTTACCAACCTCGAGGTAAGCTTGTCCACCATTACGGATAATCCACGGCACGGCCGCGAAGGTCTCGGTATTGTTAATGGTGGTGGGCTTACCGTAGAGACCAAAACTGGCTGGAAATGGGGGCTTGAAGCGTGGCTGACCCTTTTTGCCTTCGAGCGACTCGAGCAACGCGGTTTCTTCGCCACAGATGTAGGCACCGTAACCGTGAAAAGCGTGCAGGTCAAAATTAAAACTTGAACCGAGGATATTGTCGCCTAGAAAGCCCGCCTGTCGCGCCTCATCCAAGGCATCCTCGAAACGCTTGTAGACCTCAAAAATCTCTCCATGGATATAGTTGTAACCAACAGAAATTCCCATAGCGTAGGCAGCGATCGCCATGCCCTCAATCACGATGTGTGGATTGAGGCGAAGGATGTCCCGGTCTTTGAACGTGCCAGGCTCGCCTTCGTCGGAGTTACAGACGAGATATTTTTGACCAGGAAAGCTGCGGGGCATGAAGCTCCACTTCAGACCCGTCGGAAAACCCGCACCACCACGACCACGCAAACCCGAAGCCTTGACCTCAGCGATCACATCCTCTTGGCTCATGCCTTGGGTCAAAATTTTACGCAGGGCTTCGTAGCCACCGCGCTTGACGTAATCCGCCAAACCCCAGTTTTTACCGTCGAGATCAGCCATGATCTGAGGGCCAAGATGACGACCGTGAAGTGCCATCGAATCAACACCGGGCGAGGCATCAAGTCCCTGCGAGTACTTAGATAAAATTGCGGCGCTCATGCTGCGCCTCCCTTGGCGGCTGCAGAGAGCTCGCTAATCATTGAATCAATTTTTTCGCGCTCCATGCGCACGCACATGTGGTTGTTATTGACCAACAAGACTGGCGAATCACCACACGCGCCCATGCACTCGCCTTCCATTAAGGTAAAGGCACCATCAGGAGTCGTTTCACGAAAACCAATACCGAGTTTCTTTTTGAGGTAGTCCGCAGTCATTTCGCCATCACGCAGCGCACAAGGCAAATTGGTACAGACCGTGATTTTGAACTGACCGACAGGACGTACATTAAACATGTTGTAGAACGTTGCGTTTTCCTGCACAGCAATCGCTGGCTGACCAAGATAATCTGCGATGTCTTGAATCACCTCAGGCGATACCCAGCCTTTTTCTTCTTGGGCGATACCAAGAGAAGCCATAATGGCAGATTGCTTTTGATCTGGCGGATACTTGGCGATCTCGCGATCAATTCTTTTGTAGGCCTGTTCAGAGAGCAGCATGATCTAAATCCGGTGGTAGCGAAGTCAAAACGCAGTGAAAACAATTAGCGGTCAATCTCGCCAAAAACAATATCTTGAGTACCAATAATCGTGACGGCATCGGCAATCATGTGGCCACGTGACATTTCGTCAAGCGCCTGCAAGTGCACAAAACCTGGCGCACGAATCTTGAGTCGATAGGGCTTATTCGCCCCGTCAGACACCATGTAAATACCAAACTCACCTTTGGGATGCTCGACCGCGGCATAAGCCTCGCCAGCCGGCACATGAAAGCCTTCAGTAAAGAGTTTGAAATGGTGAATCAACTCTTCCATGTTGGACTTCATGCCCGTACGATGGGGTGGCGACACCTTGTGGTTGTCAATCATCACCGGACCGGGATTGTTACGGAGCCACTGCACGCATTGGGCAATGATGCGGTTACTTTCACGCATTTCGGCGATACGGACCAGATAACGATCGTAAGAATCACCATTCACGCCAACTGGAATATCGAACTGAAGCCGATCATAAACCTCGTAGGGCTGCATCTTGCGCAGATCCCAGGCAACGCCTGAACCACGCAGCATTGGACCCGTAAAGCCAAGCGCCTTGGCACGCTCAGGGTCCACCACACCAATGCCGACCAAACGCTGTTTCCAGATACGGTTATCGGTCAGCAAGGTCTCGTACTCATCCACACACGCTGGAAAGCGGTTGGTGAAATCCTCGATAAAGTCCAATAATGAGCCCGAACGCGCATCGTTCATCGCCTTGAGATCTTTGGCGGAACGGTATTGGCTCGATTTACCATACTGAGGCATCGCATCAGGCAAGTCACGATAAACGCCGCCCGGGCGATAGTAAGCCGCATGCAAACGCGCACCTGACACGGCTTCGTAGCAGTCCATCAGATCTTCACGCTCGCGAAAAGCGTACAGAAATACAGCCATCGCACCCACATCAAGAGCATGCGAACCCAAGGACATCAGGTGATTGAGCAGTCGCGTAATTTCGTCAAACATCACGCGAATGTATTGTGCGCGCAACGGAACTGTCACGCCCATCATTTTTTCGATCGACATCACATAGGCATGCTCGTTACACATCATCGACACGTAGTCAAGACGATCCATGTAAGGCAAAGCCTGAAGAAAGGTGCGGTGCTCTGCAAGCTTTTCAGTGCCACGATGCAACAAACCGATATGCGGATCAGCACGCTGGATGACTTCGCCATCCAGCTCAAGCACCAAGCGCAACACACCATGTGCTGCAGGGTGCTGGGGGCCAAAGTTCAGCGTGTAGTTTTTAATCTCTGCCATGATTAGCGCCCTACTCCATAACCGTCTTCGCGGATCACACGCGGAATCACCTCACGCGGTTCAATCGTGACAGGCTGATACACCACACGGCCTTGCTCGGGGTCATAGCGCATTTCGACATTGCCATACACTGGGAAGTCTTTACGGAAAGGATGTCCGATAAAACCGTAGTCCGTCAAAATACGACGTAGATCAGGATGGCCTTCGAACACAATACCAAACAAGTCAAACGCCTCTCGCTCAAACCAATTCACCGAAGGCCAAACCTCGACCAGTGAATCCAGCACGGGAAACTCGGCACTCGTCGCAAAAGTCCGCACACGCAAGCGCCAGTTGTGTTTGAGGGAGAGTAAATGCGCGACCACAGCAAAACGTGCCTGCGGGACCACGGAGTCCGATGGTGTTTCACCCACACGACCCGCTCCATAGGTAGAGTAATCCAGGCCGCACAAATCAATACAAGTTTCAAAATTTAAACTCGGCTCATCACGCAAACGCTGACAAGCGGACTGCCATTGCTCGGGTGCAATCTCGAGCGTGATCTCATCGGTTGAGAGTTTGATCTTGGCCTGTTCACCGAACAGGGTGATCAATTGTTGTTGCAGGTTTTCTAGCCTGGACATGTCTTAAGCCTGAGTAAACCGCTGAACCCACGAAAGTCGTAGGCTCAACGACTTGGATTTAACGAGCGATCGTATTGGTCTGACGAATTTTGTTTTGCATCTGCAGTAGGCCATACACCAAGGCCTCAGCAGTAGGTGGACAACCCGGCACATAAACATCCACCGGCACGATCCGATCACAACCACGCACGACGGAGTAGGAATAGTGATAATAGCCACCACCATTGGCGCACGAACCCATTGAGACCACCCAACGTGGTTCTGGCATCTGATCGTAAACCTTGCGCAATGCAGGGGCCATTTTGTTGCACAAAGTACCGGCAACAATCATCAAATCGGACTGACGCGGACTCGGTCGGAAAATAATACCGAACTGATCCAGGTCGTAACGGGCCGCGCCCGCATGCATCATCTCGACCGCGCAACACGCCAGACCAAAGGTCATCGGCCACATCGAACCTGTTTTAGCCCAGTTGATGAATTTGTCAGCGCTCGTGGTGACAAAACCTTGTTTCAAAATACCGTCAATCGCCATAGGTGTCTCGCTGCCTCGTTGGGATTACTCCCAGTCGAGCGCGCCTTTTTTCCATTCGTAGATGAAACCAACGGTCAGCACAGCCAAAAAAATCATGACCGTGACAAAACCAACCATCCCAACCGTACCATTTGCAATCGCCCAAGGGAACAAAAAGGCAATTTCAAGATCGAACAGGATGAAGAGAATCGCAACTAGGTAATAGCGCACGTCAAATTTCATACGCGCGTCGCCAAAGGCCTCAAAACCGCACTCATAGGGCGAGAGCTTTTGCGCGTCAGGTCGATTAGGACCAATCAGTGAGCCTGCTGTAATCAGCGCAAAGCCGATCGCCGTGCCCACTACAATAAATAACAAAACGGGAAAGTATTGTTCCAGATTCATTGAACATTTCCGGCTGTTGAACAAAACTCTATGATTGTATCATCCTGCACGGCCATTTCAGCGGAAAAGACCCGCTAAAAAATAAGCGAGCCACTCAAAAAGAGTGGCTCGCTTTTTACTTTTTTACTCGCGTCAACCTAACCGAAGTTAAGTTGACATACTAAGCAATGACTTAGAACTGGTGACGCAGACCGAGACCAACCAAGGTGCTCTTAACTGTGTCAACTGTACCGACGTTGGTCATGTAACCGAACAGAGCGTACATGTTTGTGCGCTTTGTGAAGTCATAGGTGTAACCTAGGTTGAAAGATGACTGGTTCTGTGCGTTGTATGCAGTTTTCATGTTTGTGTTAGGAGCAATCATGGTCCATGAGAGCAAGACACGTGAAGTAGGATTCACAGGAACAGTAGCGCCAACTATGTAACTATTATAGCCAACGCTAGGAGCGAAAAACAGTCCCGTGGTACCGCCGGCTGGGGTAAGACCCATGGATGCACCCGGTGTTCCAGTTGCTCCACCTGCGCCTGAACCGGCCCAGAAGCCGTCACGTGTCTGACCATAAGCAGCAGCAAGCTTAACAACTTTCAGGTCATATGACGCACCGAGGTTCCAATTGCTAATGGACTGACTTCCCGATGCTGATTGACTCGCAGCATAAGCTTTTTCGTACGTGGCAGCCACGTAAAATGGACCATTAGCGTACTTAGCACCCAAAGTCAACTGACGTGTGTTGTTGCTAGATTCAAAGGCATAACCAGTACCGTTATCTCGCAATACAGACACACCCGAGGCGTTATCAGACCTGAATTCATAGCCGCCGTTCGTAGTCAAACCAGTTGCGAACGAATAGCCCAAGCCAGCTTGGAAGCCGCTCATTGTTGGGGTGCGATACATCAATGTGTTATCCAACCGTACTGTGTTACCAGACGTGAAGGCGTTACCCATATTCATCTGACCGAAGCCAGCAGCAAAAGGATCCAAACCACCGACCATCCAATCGGAAGTCAAGTTGGTCATACGGCCGAGGCGAACATCACCCCAAGCAGTGTTTCCCAGACCGACCCATGATGCACGACCAAATAGACGGGAAGCTTGTTGGCTCGAGCCGTTGCCCAAATCAAAACCGCTTTCAAGTTGGAATGTCACACGGTTACCGCCACCGATGTCTTCAACGCCACGCAAACCAAAACGGTTGCCGGATTGAACGCCATAAGCACCACCAAAGTTTGTAACGCCAGTGCCATTGGCAAGGCTGATTGACGAGTAGCGCAAGCCACCGTCCACAACACCATACAAAGTAACTGATGACTGGGCCGAAGCGGCACCAGCAAAGCCGGCAAGCAGGGCGGCGGCGAGCAGAGTCTTTTTCATTTAAGAAATCTCCAAGTATTTGAGTAACAAGAGCAACAAACAACCATTTGTCTGCCGCCCCCCTAACTCCGCTAGGGAAGTTGACGCTATTGCATCAAAAATCGGAGGCTGTGGCTATGCATTCAGGTAGAAAAGCGTCTGAAAGCATACTTTCTGTTGGGTTAGTGCAACATTACGGGCGAAAGCGAGCCTTTTATAGAGGGTTTACCCTTGCGCTCATGTCGCATGATGACAACAGCAGAAATCAAGTCAAAATCATCCTCTACAAATAAAAGCGAGCCGGAAACAAATATTTCCGGCTCGCTATTTGCCCATCACCTTTTCTACTGCCAACACCCTTGTTGACGGCAGAAATACTTATTTCACGAGTACCACAGGCTGTTTGGCTTGCGTCAACACGCGCTGAGCCACAGAGCCCAGCAACATGTCAGCAATTGCGCTGCGTCCCTTAGAGCCCAGCACGATCATGTCGTACTTCCCTTTTTGCCCCTGAGCGACGATTTCCTGGGCTGCGTTACCCACCAACATCACCATTTCGTGTTTGATGCCCTGATCATTGAGCACTTTCATTGCGGGCTTGAGTTCTTTTTCGCTCAGTTCACGCAAATAATCAGCGACGGCTTCTTTACCCACAAAGGCCTTGGCGTGGCGCAAGCCAGCATCGTCATGCACGCTGATGAGCGTGATGCTTTTTGTCTTGTCTGCGGTATTTTTAAGAAGGTCAGCGGCATATTTAACTGCACGCAACGCATTTTTGGAGCCATCCGAGGCAACGAGAATTTTCATGATTTCAGTCCTTCTTGGTTTGTAATGAGTGATTGTTACGTCAGGGATTTTTCTACGGGCCTATACACTCGGCACAATATACTCAAAAGTGATGCGCTGACATAAAACTCAAAAATAAAAAGCTTGAGCTAAATCAAACGAGATGAATTGAAATCGAAAGGAATGAGGTGTGATTTCGAGCAGGAAGAGAGTGCAGGAAAGGAGTGCAGGAAGTGATGCAGGAAGGAATATTTGATGGTGCCGACGGCGAGACTCGAACTCGCACAGCTTTCGCCACTACCCCCTCAAGATAGCGTGTCTACCAATTTCACCACGTCGGCTTTTAATGTGGTCTTGAATAGCCAAAGATTGTAGCACGTAGCCGTAATCTTTGACTTGAGACTACATGCCTTTATTTACCTGCAGGAGCAGCAGGCACCGCAGGCGCGGGGGCTGCAGGAATGCCAGGAACTGCATTCAGAGGAGCAGCAGGTGCTACGGGTGAAACCGGGGCTGTTGGAGCAACGCCTGGTACAGCAGAGCCAGCGGGTGGCGCGACAGGTGCGGTCTGAGTGAAGTTTTGCATGATGCCCGTGTCTTGGCCAATATTTCCACGATTCGCCACATAAGCCAGGCCTATCGTGGAAATAAAGAACACGACAGCAGCCCATTTGGTCGCACGGGACATGAAGTTTGCGGCACCCGTAGCACCAAACAAACTACCCGCAGAGCCGCCACCAAAGGCGGAGCCCATATCCGCACCCTTGCCCTGCTGCAGCAAGACGAGAGAAATGATTGAAAGTGAAGACAGAATCTGCACAACGAGTAGAAGATTAAACATCCAAGACATTGAAACGCTCCGAAAACTGAATAGCGAGGAAAAACATCAAGCCAAAGCCGCCATTTAGGCTGCAATCGCAAGAAATTCCTCGGCAACTAAAGATGCCCCACCCACCAACGCACCGTCGATATCAGGCATCGCAAACAAACTGGCGGCATTCGCCGCTTTGACACTACCACCGTACAAAATCTGAACTTGAGCCGCACAGATACCCTGCATTGCCGAGCGGATCGCCGCGTGCACTTCTTGAGCCTGCTCGGGCGAGGCTGTGCGACCGGTGCCGATCGCCCAAACGGGCTCGTAGGCAACAACCATTTTTTTTACCGCCTCGGCACCAAGCGCCAAGACCGGGGCCAACTGGCGAGTAATCACGGCAACCGCTTGTCCTGCATCACGCTCAGCCAAGGACTCTCCCACACACACAACAGGTGTCAGATCGGCAGACAACGCAGCACGGGCCTTGTTTGCGACTAACTGATCCGTCTCCGCATGCAAAGCACGTCGCTCAGAGTGACCCACCAACACAAAGCGACACGAAAAATCATTGAGCATCCCGCCAGACACTTCACCTGTAAAGGCGCCCTGGGCTTGGGTGCTGATGTCTTGAGCGCCCCAGGCGATCGCCGAGCCTTTCAGGACATGCGCAGCCTGAGCCAGGTAAGGGAATGGTACGCAGACACCTACCTGAGTGGCAGAGGAAGCTCTGGGAGCCGCTAAAAGCGCTGTCAGCAACTTGGCGTTATCGGCCAGGTTGCCATGCATTTTCCAGTTACCAAGGACGAGTCGGGTACGCATTGCGGTCATTTTTATGCATTGAATGAAGAGCAGCAAACCCAGAATTGTATCCTGTTGCCCTCGCTAAAGGGGCTTGTCAGGTCGATCAGAGGAAATATCTCTTTAAATCGTTTATGATTCAGCCCTTCTTGATGGAAGCGTGGCCGAGTGGTTTAAGGCACCGGTCTTGAAAACCGGCGAGGGTTCACGCCCTCCGTGAGTTCGAATCTCACCGCTTCCGCCACAGACTCATTCCCTGCATCCCTTTTGTGTCCAGTGGCGCTAGTCCACTCGCCTCTCCTCGCGCTACCCCTCTAAAAATCGCTGTTTGTCGTGCAAAAAATCGATCATGTCCAAAGAAACTTCCGAACGACCTGCAAAAAAATCTGCAAAACATTCTGCCAAACATTCTTTACCTCATTTGAGTCCCGAAGAGCGGGCCACTCAGGGAAGAAATCTCCGTAAAAAGGCGCCACGCAGTGCCCAAGCGGGTTGGCAGGCACCAAAAAATCGCCGCGACCCAACCGATATTCTCTCTGAATCAAATGCTGGCCGGATTGAGCATCTGATTCCTATTCGTTTTGGCCGCATGTCGCAATCTCCCTTTGCGTTCTATCGAGGTGCTGCGGCGATCATGGCGCACGACTTGGCCCAGACCCCAACAAGCGGGATCTCTGTCCAAGCCTGTGGCGATGCCCACCTCATGAATTTTGGTGGTTTTGCCACACCAGAGAGAAATATCGTATTTGATATTAATGACTTAGATGAGACTCTGGTTGCACCATTCGAATGGGATCTAAAGCGACTTGCGACGAGTGTTGTGATCGCAGCCAAGCACATCGAACTGCCGATGAGTGACGCTGCAGGGATTGTCAACGACCTCGTGCGTGAATACCGTGAAAAAATGTCCGACTATGCGGAGATGCGTGTCCTCGACGTCTGGTATGACAAAATTGACTTGCAAAACTACGCGCATCGCTCGACCGATCCAGAAGTGCTCAAGCGCACGCGTAAGCGCCTCGCTCAACGTATCGAGCAAGAGCAGCGCAAGTCACATCCTGACATCATGTATCCAAAACTTGTCGTGCATGATGGGGCTGAGCCCAAGATCAAAGACGAGCCTCCACTGATTTTTCATAGCAGCGAGTTACTCACGCCTGGTGTCAAGTCCAACTACGCTGAGGTCATTGAAACTTACCGTCAAAGCCTGTCAGAACATATTCGCCTGCTTTTCAATCGCTTTCATTTCCGCGACCTGGCGATCAAAGTCGTCGGGGTCGGCAGTGTGGGCACGATGTGTGGCGTGGCCTTATTTTTGGCGAGCGGTCATGACCCCCTATTCCTGCAAGTCAAGGAAGCGCGTAGATCTGTCCTGGAGCCTTTCGCAGGCAAAAGTCCCTACGCTAACCAAGGTCAGCGCGTGGTGCAAGGTCAACGTCTCATTCAAACAGCATCGGATGTTTTCTTAGGCTGGACACGCGGGATCAATGGTCGTGACTTTTATATCCGTCAGCTTCGTGACCTCAAGCTTTCCGCCATCATCGAGGACTGGGACTCAGAAACCATGCGACATTACGCAAAGATGTGCGCACATGCTTTGGCGCGTGCGCATGCTCGCTCCGGGGACCCCGCCATGATTTCGGGCTATATCGGCACGAGCAGGAGCTTTGATGAAGCGATCGGAGAGTTTGCTGTGGAGTATGCCGCGCAAAACAACCTAGATCATCGCGCTTTTATTCAGGCCATCCGAGAAGGCAAGATTCAAGCTCAAATGGATGCATAAAACCAACGCGCCACCAACGCGCGCTCACCAACGCGCGTTGCACTCAACCCATTTTTAGCAATATCACCCCGAGAATAATCAACGCCACTCCCGCCCAACGAATGGGCAGGCTTGGATCTCCAAAAAAGAACACACCGACCGCAAAGGTGCCAACGGCACCAATTGAGGTCCAGACTGCGTAAGCGGTACCAATCGGGATGCCACGCAGGGAAAACCAGAGCAGCGCTCCACTCGAGGCCATGCTGACGATCGCCAAGAGGATGCCCCAAAGCTTCATGCCCGGGAGTGCGGTGATTTTCAGACCCATCGGCCAACCTATTTCAAACAGGCCTGCAATCAGCAAGGCTCCCCAGTAAATATTCATACATTCACCAAAAAAAAATCAATAAAAACAATAGGTTAAATAAAGATCTGCGGATGAGACTGAGTTACAACGACTTGACCACCACCATTATCTAGCTGAAACCAAGGGTAATTTGCGCATTCACAGTCAAAATAAGAGTACATTTGGAAAACTTTCGTTATGTTTGGCTGGATATAACTTTAATGACGCAAATATCACCACCTCTCATTGACCGCTTTGGTAGAAGCATCGAGTACCTGCGCCTCTCGGTGACAGATCGCTGCGACATGAAGTGCACCTATTGTCTGCCAAAAAGTTTCAAAGGTTATCAAGAGCCTAAAAATTGGCTGACCTTTGATGAAATCGAACGCGTTGTGGGTGCGTTTGGTCGTTTGGGTACCTCACGTATTCGTCTCACAGGTGGCGAGCCACTTTTGCGTCGCAACCTTCCTGATCTCGCGGCACGCATCAGCGCCCTGCCCGGCATCCGCGACCTCTCCCTTTCAACCAATGGTACTCAACTGCCCAAACACGCCGCAGCCTTGCGTGCGGCAGGTGTGTCACGTCTGAACATCAGTCTGGACAGCTTGGATCGCGAATGTGTCACGCAGATTACCGGTCGAGACTCGATTGATGATGTCATGGCGGGACTTGATGCCGCTCAGGAGCATGGCTTCTCCCCCATCAAATTGAATATGGTCGTCATGCCAGGTGTCAATGAACACGAAGTCGAGGCAATGACCGAGTTCTGTATCAATCGTGGTTTTATTTTGCGTTTGATTGAAACAATGCCGATGGGAAGTACGGGTTTAGCCTCGGGCTATACACCTCTGGGGCCCGTGCTGGAGCGTTTGCGCGAACGCTTTGAACTCATCCCGGAAATCAAAGAGATGGGCGGTGGTCCCGCCCGCTATTGGCGCACCGCGGATGGTCGTGGACAAATTGGTCTCATTACACCGATCAGTCAGCATTTCTGCGAAACCTGCAACAGGGTGCGCCTGTCTGTCGATGGCACTTTGTATCTGTGCCTGGGGCAAGAAGAGAAACTTGAGCTTCGTCCCTTGTTACGCGCCGGCATTTCTGATGACGAGCTCGAGCAAGCACTCCGCGAAGGTATTGAACTCAAACCAGAGCGTCACGAGTTTCGCGAAGCCCCCACAAAAATTATCCGCTTTATGTCTCAAACCGGGGGTTAATGTCTCCGCGAAGCTAGGTTAAAGTCTGGATTAAGTCTCACCAAAGCGTATCAGCATGAAACCCAGAGCCAACCTCCTAAATTT
>JBILJA010000141.1:0-5910 GCA_044368775.1 Burkholderiaceae bacterium | reverse complement strand
TGCCCCTGGAAAGATTAAAGTTTGCTCACTGATAAAAAATTAACTATAAATGATCACTCAGCAGCGCCTGAAACACTGGCAGTCCCTTCAGAGTTATTCCAACTAAGAGGCTGGTAATCGATTGGCGCAGCAGTCGCCATCCTAACCTTCCATGGCTCTGCTCTAATCAGCTCCTGAGACGAGACTGCCACTAAGCTAGCCGTACCTGCCGAGCTTTTCTCCCGCGTCCCATCAACCTCTGTCGCCGCTGAAGATCGCGCAATTTCATCAGCCTCCTCTTTGACTCTTGCACCTGTTTGCCATTGGGTCATCGCTTCGCCGACTTGTTTAGTCAGATCCGCCAACGAAGTTTTTTGTATATCACTCAGATTGGGTTCAAAACCCAACGACGCCTGAAGGCGTCCATTCGCGGCATAAAGTTGCGCGATCGCCTGATAGCGTCTCATCTCGCTAATGATTGAGACAGACTGGGCGGCAACCATTTCAGCCTGGCTTTGTGTCCCGCTCGAAGCACCATCTTTGGTAAATTTTTCGATTTTACGATCTGCGCTTGCTAAGGCACTTGAACGATCCAACACGCGAGCAGCATTTTCATACTGTAAACGTGCGAGATGAACCTGCCCCAAGACAGTCATCTGCATAGCCATCCGACGTTGCACAGCCAGATCTTCCTGAGCTTCTCCTTGCTTTTTGATCGCTGGGACCATTAGCGTGTTGAGCATATTCCAGCTCAGTGACACAGCACCCGCATTCCAAGCTTGATTAATAATATAGCTATTGGTCGTGTAATTCGGTCCCCAGTTCAAATTAATGCCGGGCAACATGCGCAGCATCGCTTTGCGTGTATCCGCAGCCACAATCCTCACGTTATAAAATGATTCACGTAAGTCTGCGTTGTTGATCAAGGCAACCTCTTCGAGCATGGACATCGGCAAAGCTGTCACACCAGTCTTGATACCCTGAAATGGAGGAGGTGCAAATTTAATTTCAGTGGTCGGAGGCAAGTTAATTAAATTTGCTAACTCGATTTGTGCTGTCCCGAGCTCACTTTGAATAATGTCGATATTGCGCAGATTTTCAAGAACGTTCTTTTGATAACGCACCGCATCAATAGGTTGACGCACTTCACTCTTTTCGGCCTGTTGTGAGTTTTTCAACGCATCTTCTGCCAAACGTACCGTAATCTCAATATCTTCCTTTAACGCCTGAGCACTGGCTGCGCGCCAATAAGCATTTTGCACATCCACCATCAAAAGATGCATGGCACGCCTACGACGTTCGCCCGCAATCAATACACGGTCGGCATTTTGTTTGGCATTAAAGTACCCTGCTCCAAAATCGAGGAGATTCCAGCTCAGACCAAGCGACACATTCCAGAATGACTGAGCAGAGCTAATGAATGGATCAGACAAGGAGGGTTGACCTGTTACGGAATTCGTAGCCTCTGTAATGAGTGGTTTATTTCGCGTGCTGTAACCTGCAGATGCCATGATTTGAGGCCACATATCGAAACGACTCAAATCGAGTTGACCAATCGCAACGGCCTGCTCCATCATACGTACGCGATGATCCAGGTTGTACTTAATCGCTCTAGCGATCGCCTGATCCAGAGTCAGTGGCTCATTTAATACTTCAACATCTTTTCGCGCTATTTCACGATCTATCGTAAGTTGTAATTTTTGCTCGGCAGTACCAAGAGGCTCCGGCTTGATCGCACAAGCCGATAAAACTGCGCATGACGCAGCAATGAGGCTAAGCCTAAGTATTGGAGACTGTGTGAGAGATGAAGTTTTCATAAATTTTCTAATGTCATTCAAGTTATGTATGGGTATTGCATCAACGAATACAAGTGAGGATCACTGCTTTATTAAAATTTAGTACCGTAATTTCATGCTTTGCTATGGACTGATTTCACGTAAAAGAGTGGATAAAGCACTTTTAAAATATCGACCCGCAATCGATTCCCAATCGCCACGAATCGATAACTGTCCACGCAATACCTGTTCAGTCGGTAGACTCAATGCACCATCGGGATTTAATACAACTCTATACATCGCATGTTCTGGCATCCAACGACCCTGCTTTTGTCGTACCAAGATCGGGCCACCATAGGGGGCCGCAAGCATGCCGTCCGGCAGCTCACGGCTGGCGTCTATATCGATATCGGAAACAATCGCACCAATAGGCTGACTCAAAGGTGTTGCATAAAACGTCGCTCGATCACCGATATTGAGGCGTTTACGATCATGCTCATCCACCCATGCCTCGATCTTCCATGGATCAGAGCCCACTAACACACCAATCGACTCGTTTTTTGCAATCCATTGCCCTGCAAGCGTATCAGGGTTGGCATGTCTATAAACACCTGCAAAAGGTGCCTTCGGTTGGTAGCGCTCTAAACTTTGCTGGGCTCTGAGTGCTTCTGCCGCGGCACCCTTGAACTGACTATTTGATAAAGCAAGAGGTTGAGAGATTGACTCAGCGTGAGAGGCAGATTGCGCTTGCCAGTCAAGACGCTCTAGGCGCGCGCTTGTCACACGCACATCAGTCATGACATCTGGCGGTTCTAGTGTGAGCAATAGATCGCCTTGCTTGACGAACATACCGTCTCGTACATGCATCGATTGAAGTTTTGCAGGGCCTGGAGAAAACACTGCCCAAACTTCACCAGGTTGAAAAATGGCGGAAGTCATCACACGTGTCGGCAGGGGTAGGATGAAAACAACCGTGACCATGGCGGCAGCAGTCCCTATTACCTTCGCCCGCATACTTTTTTGAATGGCCTTGCGTCTCTCCCACCATTGTAATAGTTCGCTGCGCATTGGCGAAAGAATGAACCAGTAAATTTCAATCACGAACAACAAGATGCCAAGCATCTTCGTAAACATGAAATAAATTAATAATGCGATACCGATGAACAATACGAGGCGATACAGCCATGTGGCAAATGCAAAGACTACGAGTGCACGCTCTTTCCAAGGCTCAAAGACTTCTGGAGACGGTTCGCCCAACGCGAACAACCATTCACGCATTTTCCAACGTGCGATGGCAAAACTGCGACCGTGCAAATTTGGAAAGTCCAACATGTCACTTAAAATAAAATATCCGTCAAACCGCATAAACGGACTTGCGTTTAATGCGACGGAGATGATCCAGCTCACTGCAGCCAAAAAGAAAAGTGCCGACCGCAATGCACCGTCAGGAAGGATTGCCCATAAAAATGTTGCCCATGAAGCGACCATTAACTCTGTCTTGATCCCTGCACTCGATATTTCAAACCGTTTCCAGCGATCTCTGACGAGCCACGCCTCATTCGTATCGGTATAGGCCATGGGGAACATCACCAAAAAGGCGACACCCATAGCTGGCACGCGACAACCATGCTTTTTAGCAACAAATCCATGCCCGAGTTCATGCAGAAATTTCACAGCGATCAGTGCTACGCCATAGGCTGCTAATCCTTCCAAAGAAAAGGTATCAACCAAGGTGCTCTTGAAATAGTCCCATTGACGACTGACATAAAAAAGGCCAACTATCAGTATCGCGAACGTAAGCAATGCAAATACCTTGGAAAAAAAGAAATTTCCTACTTTGCTCCACCGCTCCAACCATGTGTCTGGTTTCCACAAAGGGACTCTGAAAAATAGATAATGATGAATCAACCATTTCCACCAGCTTGATTTGCGCGCTTGCACACGTTCGGCCATTTTGGTGGACGCTTCTGTATCAGGTTGATTGATTAATTCCTGATCCTGTAAAAACTTAAGGACTTTCTTGACATCCTCTTCGCCTATGTCGAGTGGCGTGTCCCGATTGACTGCAGCAATGATGGCATCACTATCTGCCAGATCCCAGCGGCTCAAGATTTCAAAGCTTTGCCAATCAACGCGATGAAATTGATGACGAGACGGATCGTGAATAATCCAACTCGGATGCGCATTGGGCTGACGGGGCCCGGGCAGCAGATCTAGTTCATCACGTAAGGTTGGCCAACGCATCTAGATCCCCAGCGTCGTTCGCACGACAGTCAGAGGACGACGAAATAACCAATAGAACATCGTCGTACGATTGGATTCAAGCTTAGCAGTGCCTTTCAGTCCCACTCTATGCTTTGTTGGTTTTGTCAGCGTGGCACGAACACGATACGCATAGATGCCGTCCGGACGTTCGACGGCCTGATGCGCGACATATCGCAAACTCGCCTGAACGGGACTGAGTGGATCAGACTGTAAATACAGCTGAACCCTTGAACCCTCCTTGAGGGTTACGGCATCAGCCAAGGGCAACCATGCCTCGACCTCGACATCGTCTGTCTGCACAATTCGCATGATCGACTCACCGATTGCGACAGGTTTTCCCAACCAGGAAGACGCATCATCAAAAAGCACCATACCCGCCTTTTCCGCCAATACCCTCGAGCGTTTGAGTTGGTCTGCTAAATAAGTCGCCTCGGCACGTCGCTCTTGGACTGTACCAGCCTGAGCGGCAAGGTCTGCCTTATATTTTGGATCACTCAGCGCGAGCTGACTCGTTTGCCTGTACTGCGCCAAAGCGGTTTCCAAAGACTGTGCTGCAACAGTCGCTCGACTTTGCAGTAACACCTCATCAAAATCAAAGAGAGGTTGATTCACCTCAACGCGCTCATTTGGTTTGACGTTGAAATGTGCGATCACCCCTTCAATCGGAGACCGCACGACTACTGGCTGGGTTGGCACTAACTCTCCAGGCGCCAGCACCGTCAATCTCACAGGGAATAAAAAGAAAACAAGTACCGCGATGGGGATCCAGTAAACCCTCCTCTTGTACCAAGGTAGAGTGTGATGACCGACACCCAGCCATGATCGCCATGCGCGCCACTGAATACTCACACGCGGTGCATGACGTTGCACTAAGGCACGCCAGGCATGACTCCAAACATCGAGCCACTCTCGCAACAGAGCGATCTCTTGCTCTGTCCAACCGACCTCTCGGACGCAGAGAATACCTGCCGATGAGGTACCGCCCAGTGGAATAAATAGACCGTGAGCAGGCATCCACTCGTCCCACGCTTCTCGCATCTCATCCGACAAATCGGAGGAGACGATCAACGTGGGTTCGCTCAATGTTGACAAATACTCCTCTTTAAATCGAGTCAGCCACTGTACATAGGGTGCATTAATATCCGCTTGAGACACACCCGACAAACCTCTCGGACGGCTCTCCTCTGTCCACAACACAGCTTGTCGATATGGCATCAAGGTATGCGTACCATTCACCAGTTGAAAAACAAGCTCGTCTTGCGTAGATGACAGTCTCGCCCGTCGCCCAAGGTCAATCAACGCCATGAGCGGCGCCCCTCCTTGGGATGAATTCTGCTTGCCCGCTGCTATCACAGGCTTACCTGAATTCGGCTGAACACTGACATCACCAATTTGCACCGCTTAGCCCTCGTTGCGAACAAAATTGAAGGCTAAGCCTTGCATGCTTTGTTTGATCTTGTCGCTGAAGCTTGTTCGACCCACACCAATTTCACCCCTCGGACTGATGCTGATTCGGAAAATCGTCACGACCTCACGACCCGCTTGGTCAAGCGCAACGAGTCTGATGACGAAATCTCCAGACACACCCTCTGGCGGCTGTACCAACAACTTACCTGTTTTGCCATTGAATTGAATCCAAGCCGGAATCGCTTTGCCATCAATCTGTGACATCTTGAGCATCACGACAGCTTTTGGATCTGCATGCGCGAAAACATCAGGTTGAATTTGGTATTCCGTCGCTATGCCTGCTTCAAGTGTCAGATCTTGCTGACCGCGATACACCGCCAAGGGCTGGCCGGAGACCTCTATGACAGTCATTCGGAAACCTTCGCTACTCGTGATGCGTGGATTTTCAACCACATCAAAGCTCTGACGCACTTCAAGATAGTCA
>JBILJA010000140.1:0-5964 GCA_044368775.1 Burkholderiaceae bacterium | reverse complement strand
AGCGTGGACTTTAGCGACTTTCTCACGGGGCAGAGTATGGTCTGGTCTGCAGCGTTAGGTTTGCTTCAGCCTTTGTTTTCCGGGGGCTCTCTGACCGCGCGTCTGGATTTTGCTAAAGCGCAACAGCAAGAAGTTCTGGGTAATTACGTTAAAGTTGTGAGAAACGCCTTTGGCGAGGTCAGTGACGCGCTCGTTTCAGTGAGTCAGACCTTGCAGACGGAGCGCTACCTAACAGAGCAGGTGGCTGCGGCGACCAAGGCGCAAGAGCTGGCGACGGTTCGCTATGAGGCGGGATATGTTGATTATCTGAATGTGTTGGAAGCACAGCGTGTTCAAAATGAAGCCAATCTTGCCTTTGTTTTGAACCGATCTTTGCGTCTACAAGCTGGAGTTGATTTATTTAAGGCCTTGGGCGGCGGGTGGAAGAAAGCGAACTTGGAATAAGCCCGCGCTTTAGCTTTAGAATGAAATATCAAATATAAGAACGAGACTGACAAGAGGAACATATGATGAATGACGCAATCGAAAAACAATACAACCCCCGTACGACGGTGACGCCTGAACAATTAGTTTTTTTCAGCGATCTTGGCGCTCGTCTGAGCGAGCAGGCACGTGAAAAGTTTGTTGGCCGTTACGACTTACGCTTTGGGGAAGGTCCGCTTGAAAATGCCGATTTCTTTTATTGTGGCAAACCTAATCGTCCTCTGATGGTGTTTTTTCACGGAGGCTACTGGCGTGCCCGTGATAAAAAAGATTATAGTTTTGTCGTCAATGGAATCTTGCCTCTTGATTGCTCCGTCGTGGTGATGAATTATGACCTGTGCCCTGCTGTGACGGTGCAGCAGATTGTGAGTCAGACCAAGCGCGGTTTAGAGTGGGTCGCAAACCAAGCGGCAAATTGGCAGGTCGATCCTGAGCAAATCTATGTTTCTGGACATTCTGCTGGCGCGCACATCATCGCGGCGACTCTCGCTCAAACAGGCGCTGCGTTTGAACTCAAACAGCACAAGATTAAAAAGGCATATTTAATCAGCGGTGTTTTTGATGTCGAGCCGGTTTTACAGATTTCCGTAAACGAAGAGATTAGACTCAAACCCGAGGATGTTCAAGTGCTGAGCCCGCTTCGTCACCCTTTTTCCGCTTCGGTTGGCTATGAGGTGATTGTTGGAGGTGCGGAGCCCAAGGATTGGATTGGTGAGTCTGAGCGCATGGCCGCGCATCTACGTACTCAGGGTTGTGAGGTGGGTTTACATATTCTTCCGGGTTTAAATCATTACACTGTGCTGCATGAGATGGATCGTCCAGAGGGTTTTATCTCTAAGCTGTTCGCACGTGATATAGGGTGATGTATGGATAATGTTGATCAGCAAAGTATTGAGCAGGGCGCGCCTGTCGTCGCCTTGCGCGTGCAATTAGGTGGGTTGTTGTCACGCGAGCGGCTGAGTCAGCAAAAAGATGTCCTGGATGTCGCGCGACGGTTGATGTTGTCCAAGCTTCAATTACTGGCGATCGAAGCCGGCGAGGCGACCAGTTTTCATCACGAGCAAAGATATATTCAGGGCATCAAAGCCTATGTATTCTATTTGGGACTCCAAAGCAGAGCAGAGGTCAATGCGCTTGTGACGCAGATCGAAAACTGGTCTGCCGACAGTCTGCGCTCCTCACCGGCAGAGGGTGTCGCCAAACTTCATCGCGTTTCAGTGACTTCGGTACCGAAAAAAACATATGCCTCCAGAAGTCCCCGTTATCTATACGTCGGACTTGGCGTGCTCGTACTAGGCGCGATTGTTCTCGCTATCACCGCAGGGTGGCCATTCAGCGATGAACAAGAAGACATCGCAACGGCCACCCCTGCTGAAAGTGTAACGATCACTTCGACGGCGGTTCCGATTACGCCTCCTCAAGTACGGCCTGCTTCATCCAATACCACCTCCCGTGTGACAGAGCAGAGTCCTTCGATAGCCTCTGCCGCAACGTCACGCCCATTGGAAGTATCTACTCCGGCCGTGACGCCAGTATCAGTACCAACGCCAGCACTAACGCCAGCAATACCCGCTCCCGCGCCAACCCCCGCGACTGCGCCAGAGGTTAAAGCCTCGATGCGTATCGACTTCAAGGGGGAATGTTGGGTATCGCTTCAGACTGCGGATGGAAAAAGGGTCGATCGTATCTATAAATCGGGTGAAAGCCTTTCGGTACCAATCGCAAATGTGAGTGGGTTGGTATTGGGTAATGCACCGGCCGCGAATGTTTTTTTAGCAGGTCGTCAGGTGAATGTGTTGGCTCAAGGACTGACCCAAGGTAATGTCACGCGACTTGATCAAAAAAGCATACAACTTTTACAAAAAAACTGAGTCTCTTTAGTTTTTTTCAACGGTTGCTGAAGATGGCTTCTCTTGAGAAGGTTGTGATAGAGGCAGTCCTTCCCAGCCTCCACCCAAAGCCTTGACTAAGGCCACGCTGGCGATGAATTGGCCTCCGTGCATTTGCCATTTGATACGTTGGGCAGTGAGTTGATTCTGTTGGATCAACGCCAAGGTTTGAGCGGTATCTAGGCCTTCACGATAACGGATCGCACTGATTTGATAGGCACGGTTTAAATTGCGCACGGCTTCGTCCTGCATCGCACGGGCACGATCGAGTTGTGCGAGTGCACTCATGGAATCTTGTGTTTCTTGTATCGCCACCATGACGGATTGACGATAGTTGGCAAGAGTCACGCGATAGCCCGCTTGCGCAAAGCGATAGTTGGCACTGATACGACCACCATCGAATACTGTTTGAGTGGCTGTCAGGCCAATCGACCAGATGAGCGAGGGGGCATTGAACAGCGCGTTCAGAATTGAACTTTCTCCCCCCAAAAAAGCAGGAGCGAGAATGATTGTAGGAAAGAACGCGGCCTTTGCAACACCGATTTGCGCGTTGGCGGCGACCATCGCGCGCTCAGCTGCCGCGACATCAGGCCGTCTTTCTAGCAAGGTAGAGGGCACTCCGACAGGGAAGGCAGGCACACGTGTCGGCAAGCTACCTGGGGCAAGGCTAAAGGCGGAGGCAGGCGTACCGGTCAACGTTGCCAATAAATTTTCTTGAACGTTGCGTAGCGACCTCAGTATTTCGAGTTGCGCGCCGCTCGATTGAGTGAGCGCTGTTTGTTGAGAGAGTTCTGTGCGTCCGGCGGCGCCCATGTCATAACGCTTTTTGATGAGTGCCAGAAGCTTATCCTGAATCTGTACGATGCCAGAGAGTACGCGGATTTCTTCATCGTATTGGCGTAAAAGAAAATACGAATTCGCGAGTTGCGCGGTAAGCAGGAGTTTGACGTTTTCCGTGTCGGCTGCGGCTTGTTGGGCCGTGCTGCGTGACGCCTCGACTTCGCGGCGAACCTTGCCCAACCAGTCAATCTCATACGTCATAACAGCGACAGGTCGAAAATTGTTCTGAGTCGTAGATTGGTTGTTAGCGTTGTAATTGGTACCTGGGCGATTGGCCGAGGTTTCAGTGCGCGCGCCTGTGGCACCGATCGATACTGTCGGCAAAAGTGCGGCGCCACGCGCTTCGCTTTGAGCGATGGCTTGATCGAGCCGCGCGAGGGAGGCACTCAGGGTGTTGTTGTTTGCAAGACTAGTCTCGACGAGTTGATCCAGTGTCGGATCACCAAAAGCCTTCCACCACTTTTCTTTAGGTGCGTCATCAGCTGGTGTGGCAGGTTTCCAAAGAGCAGGATTGGCGCCAGGAAGCGCTTTCCAATTTTCTGGGAACTCAACAGCAGGACGTTCGTAGTCCGGTCCGATGGTTGAGCAGCCGACCATCAGGAGGGCGGACAAGCAGAGGGCTAGACCTGGTTTCATCATGCGCTCAGGAACCACGTCGAGACGAAGGTGCACGTGGCGCAGGCGACTGAGGGACAACGACTTGACCATTTACCAAAGAATCCATCGGATTCAAAATCATTTGATCGTCAGCGTTAATTCCACTTCGGATCTCGACTTGATTACCAAAATCAACCCCAAGCGTGACTTTTTTCTTTTGAGCGCGATTGTCCTGATCAATCACAGCAATGAAGGGACCACCCGCTCCAAAGATCAATGTGTTGGTGGGAACAATCAAACTATTGCCCAGGGCGATTTGCATCGCCACTTCAACGTAGGCGCCTGGCAATAACGCATTGTTCTCGTTCGGGATCTCGATATCGACTTGCAAAGTCCGCGTATTGATGTCGATTGCACCGGCGGTGCGTGCAATACGACCCTTGATGATTTTATCGGGTGCGTTGGTCTGATACACCGAAACTTCGTCCCCGACTTTGACTTGAGACGTGCGGTCCTGAGGCAGGTACACATAGACGCTCAGGCGATCGGTGCGCGCCATGGTGAACATGGCTTGTGCGTTCCCAACGTTGCCGGCATTCACGAGGTCGCCGAGGTTGATGTTGCGTCGGGTGATGCGGCCTTCAAAAGGCGCGGTCACAGTACCAAAACTTCGTAGTTGCTTCAGGCGATTCAATACGGCTTCGCTCTGTCGATAAAGGCCTGTTTTTTCGTCCATTTCTTGTTGTGAAACGGCGTCTTCGGCGCGTAAACGTCTCCAACGTTCGAAAACCGTTTTGGCAAGATTGAAGTTCGCGGTTGCTTCTTCGACTTGACGATTGATCTCCGGGATATCGATCAGCGCAAGCGTTTCACCTTGCTTGGCGGTATCGCCAAGATCTTTGAACCATTGTTTGACATAGCCCGTCACGCGTGAATGAATTTGAGCTTCATTGATGCCACGTAAGGTCCCAGGCAGTACCAAGCGCATATTAGGGTTGTTCTTGTCGGGGGTTGTGGGCTTGACCACAAGAACATGCATGACGCCACTTTCATCGGCGCGTTTGGCCAAGACCTCGGCAAAGGACCAGCGCTCAAGCAAGGCCGTACCAAGACCTAAGAGCATCAACGCAAAAATAACGACTGCGACTAATTTAACTGTGCGCAGTGTTTTTTTCAATTTGATTGACGAGTCGGCGTTGTCGGGGTGCCCGAGCGGTAAACCATGAGAATCGTGGAGCGTGTCCTTCATGCTGTTGCTTCCTTGGAGGCGCGGCGTTGATCAAGCCAGCCATGCAGACTTGCGAAAAGAACGGGAACAAATAATAAAGTCGAAACGGTAGCCAGAAGCAAGCCACCAATCACAGTGCGGCCGAGCGGAGCATTTTGTTCGGAGCCCTGTCCAAAGCCGATCGCCATGGGAACCATGCCGATAATCATCGCCGTCGCGGTCATCAGGACAGGTCGGATGCGTGTAGCACCGGCTTCGAGTGCGGCAGCCAATGGCGAGAGTCCGTCCTTGAGGCGCTCGCGCGCAAAAGAAATGATCAGTACGCTATTGGCCGTCGCGACGCCCATGGTCATAATGGCGCCCGTCAAGGCTGGCACACTCAGGTTGGTGCGCGTGATCACCAGCATCCAGGCAATCCCAGCAAGTGCGGAGATCAGGGCGGCGATGATGATGAAAGGATCAAGCCACGATTGAAAGTTGACGACGATCAACAGGTAGACCAACAGTACGGCACCCAACAGACCAATCCCCAAGCCAATATAGGATTGCTTCATGGTTTCCACTTGACCGCGCATCGTCATACTGCTGCCGCGTGGAAGTTCCGATCTAGCCTCGTCAATAATCACTTGAATATCCATCGCGACTGCGGCGAGATCGCGTCCACGTACGTTAGCGTAAATATTAATGGAGGGACGAATGTTATAGCGCGTCAAAATGGCGAACTCAGTCGTGGGCGTCGAACTCACTAGATTGCCAATCAACTGTGTGCCGCGATTAGCCGCTGCGTTGGCAGTCGCTGCTGTCGCGGAAGCCGCGGCATTCGCGGGTCCGACAGGAAGTCTGAGGAGGTCATCGAGTGAGTCGATATTGTATTGAGGCGTTTGTGCTTGAATTTGATAGTTGATGTTGTTGGCGGGATTCAGCCAA
>JBILJA010000139.1:0-6030 GCA_044368775.1 Burkholderiaceae bacterium | reverse complement strand
TACTCAAGATTGAGACCAAATTTTTCTGAAGCGGTTTTTAACACCCGCAAGCCCTCGGGCATCACTTCTTTACCAATACCATCACCAGGCAATACTGCAATACGAAATGGGCGACTCATGCGCTAATCCCCTTGTTTAAAGATACAGAATCTTACTCTTTTCCTGACGCTGAATTCACACCGAAATGCTGCGCTGCAACGATTAAAAGAATATAAAAATAAATCAGATAAAGACTATTTTTTGCAATTTGATGGACCGAGCGCATCTTGGGCGGCACGATCTAAGCCCACTTTGAGTTCAGATACATTTGATACTGTATAAACCTTTCCCCCAGTCGCCTGCGCAACACACGCAGCAGCTCCAGAACCACCAATATCGACAACATTTATCTTCAAATGAGGTTTTTGACGAGCAAGTTCTCTGGCAACCATACACGGATCACCACCGCAAGACTCTCCGCCATCAGACACTAACAAAATAGTGCTTTCACGATTTACGCCATCCACTAAGCGACCCGCCTCAAGAATACCATCCGCTAGGGGCGTTCCCTGTCGAGGACTTAATCCACGAAGCTGCTGAATCATCTGGCTACGCTGAGCAGGAGCATAGCGACCTAAGTTTCGTGACACAGGACACGCATCAACGACCACGAGTCCTGTATTGACGTCTGAAGGAAGACGCTCCAAAACGTTAATCGTCGCTTGCTGCGCTGTCACCATTCGGGTGGGTTGACTGATTAATTGTTCAAATTTTCTACGCTCTTGCGGACTGAGGAATTGCATTGCCAGAGGACCGCGGTTGAGAACCGAAAAAGCCCACATTTCCTCTTGACGCGTCGCATTGATATTAATCATCATTGAACCGGATGCATCAAACACCACGACCATTTCAGGGGCAAGCGCAGGTGGTCGATCGGCTGGGCAAAGATTCTTTGCGGTATCGATCGTGGCTGGAGGCTTGGCGACAGGTTTGGGTTTAGGTGGAGGAGCAACCGGTGCGGGCACAGGAGCGACTTTAGGAGGTTCGGGTACGGGCTCAGGCTCGGGTTCAACTACGGGCTCAGGATCAACAAAGGGAGGATCGGCTGGTTTGGGCTCTGGTTCTGGCTCTGGTTCCGGCTTGGGTTCTGGCTTAAGTGGAGACTGAACGGGAGGCTCAGGCGCAGGCGCTATCGAAACAACAGGTTCCTGAGGATCAGAGGTGACGGGTTGCGAAGTAATCAACGCGTTCAGTGGATCTACTGCATTGAGCGGAGAGCGCGGACACCAGAGCCACCAGATCAACGCCAATAGTAATAACAAAAAAGCCAATGCAAATAACCACCGGCTGAAACTTTGCCTCACAACATTATTCGTAGCGGCGGGAATAATTGGCGCAATGAGTTTATCGCGCGATACTTCTTTTTCGGGTATAGCTTGATCCCAGAAAAGCAATACTGGCTGTCCACCCACAGAGTAGATTGCTTCTATAGGCGGATCCGCGCATGCGTAACGTAGAAGCTGCAAAACATTCGGATCGTGTCCAGGTGTCGCAGCGTACAACAAAGAAAACTGTCTAATCGCGTTTAGTCGCTCAAACAATAAAGTAGAAAGACCTTGGGCAGTCTGAAGTGAAAGATCTCTATAAGCCGTCGGCTGACCTGCAAAAGCACTAAAAAACTGCACCTCGCCTTGATTATTGACTTGAGGTGTCGCGTAAAGAGCCACAACACTTGGCGGAACATGATTGCCGAGTGTACGTGATAACAGATCGTGCAACGCCTTTAAGCCAGCGACGGACTCGGGCAAAAATTTACGTTGCGCAATCCGATTCATATTAATTAGTTAATCAGGCTTTTTTGCATCTCTTCTATTTCTGCCTTAAGCACATTAATTTTAGCTTCGAGGGCCTTAGGGTCAGTTGGAGAGGTGTTTTCTAAAGAAACTAATTGCGCCATTGCGACCTGAATTTTATCGTTCAACACTTTATTGCCGGCATTGGTCTTTTGCAATTGACGTAAATAAGCTCCGGTGCTTCGACTGATCGCCGTCACATCGGCACGGCGTTGCGCTACGCTCGCTTTCATCATGTTGTTTTGCTTTTCCATACTGGTCAGAGCCGAACGAAGGAGCGCATTGGTCTGCCTTTCCTCAGCAAGTTTTGTCTCTTGATCTTTAGCACGTGCATCATAAGATCCAGAAAAATCGCAATTCATTTTAGTGAGTAACCCCGCGTCACGCATAGCCCTTGGGTCACAACCTGCTTTATCCATGGTGCAGGCTGCGAGCAACCCAACCACACTCAAAAATATCGTTAGCTTAAGAAATATTTTCATCACATTAACCATTGAGAGACAGAAAAAGCGCATCAAGCAAGATGCGCGAATAATCATTAATAAAAATCAACTTTGACCCATATTTGCATTGACTGAAGAGTATTGGCTATAAGCAATCTCTTTCAATTCCTGCAGCGCTTTTTTCTCTGCACTCAAATCATCAACTTGACGTTGCAATTGCCTCACATCTTGGCCTCCCATTGCCTTTCGCATTTCAATGACATCCTGAAACTGTTTGTTGCGATCATCAAGTTCCTTCAATTCAGCATCTAAGAGCTTTTGATTCGCTGCAATCACTCGTAATTGAGCTCGTGCAGTTTTCTGATCAACCTGTTTAATTCTAATTTGCTGGGACAATTCATTCAGTGTCTTTTGGTTGTCCTGCATCACTGCACGGAGATCAACAGAACGTTTTCTTAACTTTTCGTTATCATCTTGGACATCCTTGATAATCGTATTCATACTCGTTTCTTTGTTAGAGTATTTTGCACGACGCTGATCAATCACATAAGCAGTGGTTGCGCCAGCAGCACACCCCGCAGTAGCTGCAATTGCCATGCAAGCAGCCTTATTACTTGAATTGGTCAGTGCACAGGCCAAAACGCCCGTCAAAGCGCCTGCAGCACAACCCTGAGCACCCGCTTTAGTAAAAAATTTGGCAGAGTCGGACTTTGTTAATCTTGGGTCAGCGTCACCGCTTCCACCGCTTCCACCGCTTCCAGTGGCCTGACATCCCACTAAAAATATACAACTGACTAATGACAACACGGATGCGCGAACTTTAAAAATTGAACTGATTTTCATTTTAAATATCTCCTTATTTAATAGGAACAGCTTTACAACCTGCTAACCATTCAGTTTGAGTAATTTTTCTATTTGACAAGTATCCACTAAAATGGCTCCAATAGGTGTCAAGATATAAACCAAGATTACTTTTATTTCGTGCAAGCAATTGTTGACGCTTGACAGGAACCTCTGGAGTGACGTTGTCAAGTGTATAAATCGCACCCGCCTCCACAAGACTATCCGAATAAAGTCCTAAAGTAACCTCTTGGGCACCGAGCCTCGTTTCAATATTTTTCTTAAACGCGTTACAACGAATCTCCGCTTCCTTTGACTGAGACTCCGTTTTTAAACATGATGCGTTGTAGGTCTTTTGAATATCATCGAGAAGACGACCATCTCGATTCAATAAGACGCACATGAAAGCCCCCTGCTGGAGCGCAGAGCGAATCGCGATCGATCGTTGTTCATCGCGTACCTGGTTACTGCTGCGTAATTCGGTTCGGAGCATCTCGAGCTCCTTCTTTAACTTATCGTCTTTCAATCCTGACATCAAATTACTCAGGCGCTCGACTGAACTAGGCGTTGCGGCAGGCGTCGCTGAGCTTGGGGTAGCCGTTGGAGCATTCCCACGCGTGCCAAGCTCTTCCCACCCTTTTTCAATTTCTTTGCTTCGATTGGTGGAGGTGAGCGACGGAGCGATAAGGACTAAACGAAAGCCAGCCGTGGGCTGCTTATTCGGCTCAGCTTCGCGATAGTACGTTTGCTCTTCGCGCCATGATGTTCGCACATCACTTTCTGGCGTCCTATAGTTGGCCCCACGGACAATAAACCCACCTGCTTGACCGTGAAAACGATCGAGTTTGTTCAAACGGAATGACTCGAACATCATCTCATCGGCATTACCCAAAATGTCATGCAAACCCAAAGGATTCGGTAACAGTCGGCCTGCGAGCTGGAGCTTGCCGTTGGCAGACTGAGAGCCCGCAAACCAGACATACTTGTTCATCCCGTCAGGCATGGGAAACATTGCTTCCCTAAACTCTGTACTTGAGACACTATTGCCACCGCGAGCAGCAAACTCCCATTCCACTTCTGTTGGTAATCGTAAAAAACCCGCCATACCATCTTCGGTGGGCAGACTCTTGGGCGCATTTTTTCTCAACCACAGATTGAGCTTATCGCTAAACTGCATCGCATCAAACCAACTGAGAGATACCTTTGGCAACATCAACTTCATCGATGGACGGGGGCAGCTGTCCTGCATCACCGCTTGATATTGCAAATCCGTGACTTCGTACTTGGCCATCAAATAGTAGCGACCTGGATTGGGTTTATCCGTCGTAAAACTTCCAGCAATAAACGCAGGATAGGCTTGTTCCAGATAACGCAGAGCAGCACCCTCAGAGCCTAAGGTCACGCCAAAATCGTCTAATGGCTTTTTGACGGGCACCAACACCTTGCGAAAGGCCATGAAACCCTCACAAGGAAGAGGCAATATCACATCATCATCGATGGGTTTGGGATTGAAAAATTTCGGATCCCAAGACTGAGCGTAGCTAAAAGAACACAGCAATGATGAACTCAAGACCAGTGTCATGTTTCGTAAAGTTTTATACATCGCGTAAACTCTCCGCGGGTTCGATTTTGGTAGCTAACCCTCCGCCCGCGCCCGCGACGAAAATCGCAACCAAGAGCGCAGCACACAGGGCCACAAAAAAATGAATAGGTTCCAGCCGACAAACAAATTGACCGGCGGGCATGTAGGTGCCCAATAATTGATTAAATAAGTAGCTTCCCAACAAATACAGGAAGCACCCAACGAGAAAACCAACGAGTGTGAGCGCGCACGCTTGCACAACAACATACAGTTGCATCGCCCTCCTGCCATATCCCATCAGACGCAACAATGCTAAATCTTTGCGTTTACGATCGATATTGGCCATTAGTGCCCCAATCAGTGACGCAGCACACCCAAGCAAAGCTATCCAAGCAATCACCGCGAAAATCAGACCTAACACCTTATCAATTGACTGGACTGACTTGATTTCAGCCAAACGACTTGAGGTTTCAATACCTTGGGCCAGCAAAAGCGCTGACAACGACTCCACGCTTTCAATGCGATCCGCATAGATACGCGCTCTCGCAAAATAATTTCTAGTCTGAGGCATTTCACCGGTCTCAACACCAGTACTTTTTACCTTGAAACCATCTCTAAAGTCCTCGATATCGATCAGAAGAGGAAGCAGTAAAAATGCAGCTGGTCGATTGAAAGACGTGGCAGGTAAAACGCCCACAACTCGAAGCGGGATTTGCGCCCTTTCGGAGCGATTTTCATAAACACGCGAAACTCTTAGGCGAACAATATCGCCCTCTTTCACGCCGAGCTTTAAAGAAGCAGAGGCACTCAGTACAACATCGTCTTTATTAAGCGGAAACGCAATATTATTCAGAACAGGATCACCTTGTGCCGTGGGAATCAACTCAGCATTTTCAATGAAACGTCTACCATCCACGTAAAGATCACCAATCGTATTGAGCGATCGCGTCATCGGCTGAACAAAACCCAACCCAGGTATTTGTTTGAACTGTGCAAACCAGGCATCATCAAGCTTGGCGCTTCCTAGCATCCGGATTTCAAGATTTCTTGGATCTGCAATCAGCTCCGCACGCATCTGACTAACGATGCCAAATTTCAAACCGAATAACAATAACAAGGGCGCGACCACTGCAACAATCGACGCCATGATGAAAAAAGACACCTTGCGATCGTGCATCAGATCAGCAATACCCAGTCTAAGCAGCAGGCTTACCGGCGGCTTTGGCATTAGGAGGAAGGGATCACGCTGACGCATCAAAACTCGTCCGACGCTGATGACCGACCGTTCCAACGATGGATTTGATACCCACGGCTTCGACAAGAGACCACTCGT
>JBILJA010000032.1:0-20565 GCA_044368775.1 Burkholderiaceae bacterium | reverse complement strand
GTCTGAGCCTTGGTTTGAGCCAAGGCGCTGGAGGAAACGGCCAAGGCTATCACCATGGCAACACCGTGTAGAAAAGTGCTTTTAAGGGGCATATGTCGAGTCATCTTCAGGATCTCTTGGTACAAGGACAAATTTGAGCGATACTCGACTTTAAATCAATACAACACTGCCATACACAACACCCATACAAACCGGAGATAAAAATGATTTTGGTCGGCCGCTATGTTTCACCCTTTGTTCGCCGCGTCGGCGTCGTTTTACAAACCCTCGGCATCCCCTACGAGCATAAAAGCCTGTCGACCGCCAAAGACGTCGAAGCCATCAAGGCGTTTAACCCAATCGCCAAGGTGCCCGTTTTCGTCATGGACAATGGCGAGCACCTGGTGGAGAGCTCGGCCATCATCGATACCCTGCTTGAAATGAGCCCCGGTCAAAAGCTCTTGCCCGCAAGCGGTGCCGAGCGCCGTCACATCCTCCAGCATTGCGCGGTGATGACCAGCGGTCTCGACAAGGCGATTCAGATTTTGTATGAACCCCTCAAGCGTCCCGCTGAAAAAGTCCACCAGCCCTTCATCGACGGACTTGGTGCACAAGTGCGCGCGAGCCTGGTCATGCTCGAAGAACTCGCCGCCAAAAACACGTTCCCGGGTGGCGACAAGGCTCGCCTTGATTGCCTGACCGTCGCCGTTGGTTGGTTCTTTCTCAACAAAATGGTCCCAAAGGTTGCCGTAGCAGCCGACTTCCCTCACCTCGTGGCGCTCACTGCACGCTGCGAAGCATTACCTGCCTTTAAAGCCTGCCAACTCGAGGCCTAAACCCATGCAGGGGGCGCCATCCGCCATGAAATCAACAATTTTTCATGGCTGGTGGATGGTCGCGGGTTGCATGGCGGTCGCGACCGTCGCCTGGTCCTTCGGTCTCTATGGACCGAGCGTTTATCTGCACACCATCAGTCAGATGCACGACTGGTCGATTGGCTTAGTGTCTTCGGCCTTGACACTCGCCTTTCTGGTCAACGCCTCAATATTGAGTTTTGTCGGAAGCGCCATCTCCAAATACGGTCCGCAACGCGTCATGGCACTTGGCGCTGCAGTGATGGCAAGCGGCTTTATTGCGATGAGCGCCATCAGCCAAGTCTGGCATGTCTATGCTAGTTTTGCCCTGATGGGGCTAGGCTGGGCCTGCTTATCGACCACCGCGATCACCTCTTCCCTAGCCCCCTGGTTTGATCGTCATCAAGGGCGCGCCGTCTCCACAGCCATGCTAGGCGCGAGCATCGGTGGCATGGTCGGCGTACCTATTTTGCTCGCGCTGATTGGCGCCTTTGGATTTTCCATCGCCGTGCTTGTGGTTGCCGCAATCGTTTTAGCAACGGTTTGGCCGATCAGTTTTTTTATTCTGCGTCGACACCCGCAAGATCTGGGTCTCTATCCCGATGGCATCGCGCCCACAGACAGCACGCCATCCACAGCGCCTCGGACCTGGACGCGAACTGCGGCACTCCGTACAACAGCCTTGCGCACCGTTACTCTGGCCTTTGGTTTCGCGCTGATGGTGCAAATCGGTTTTCTGACCCACCAAGTGTCATTGTTACTTCCTGCGATCGGCACCTCAGGGACTGCGCTGTGTGTCACGCTCGCCGCGGTGCTCGCGTTTCTCGGGCGCATGTTGCTGGCGCGCTTTTCAGATCATCTGGATGTTCGGTTAATCGCGTGCGGGGTGTTACTCAACGCGGCCGTGAGTCTGAGTTTGGGTGCTTTTTTCAACGACCATACCTGGGCACTCATCATCGCGGTCTTGGGCTTTGGGCTGTCTGCAGGAAGTATCACCACATTACCGCCACTCATTGTGCGCCGCGAGTTTGGTGCCGCATCGTTTGGTGCGATCTTTGGAATCGCGGCGATGCTCATGCAGTTGATGTCTTCTTTAGGACCCGCCTTTTTTGGTGTGCTGTTTGACTTGAGTGGTGGCTATCAACTCCCACTTGGCCTCGCAGCGGGCCTAAACTTTTTTGCGGCTGCGGTTGTGATGCGCGGCCGTCAGACCTCCACTCAGGCGACATCATGAGTCGCCTTTTTCTTCAAAGAAGTTTATGAACATGCCACTCTCTCTCGAACAACGCCTGACGGATCTGGAGATTAAAGCCGGACTTGCCGATGACATGCTTGATCAACTGAATCAAACCATTTTTCGTCAACAACAACTCATCGATGCACTTGCGCGCGAGGTCAATGCACTGCGTCAACAGCTCCCTCAGGATCGCAATACAGGCTTGCAAAATTTACGCGACGAAATGCCGCCGCATTATTGAGCCGACGGCTTGGCCATGATTTTTTTGAACAGCTCGCTCTCGCCCCAGCCGCGCAACCACTGTCGCGTCGCAGGATAAGGACTTGAATCAAACCAGCGCGTATCGACTGCGGCGAACTGCCTGACAAAAGGAAATAGCGCTACATCACTGAGGTCCGCAGTCTCGCCACCTAAAAAAGCGGATTGAGACAAGCGTTGCTCTAGTACCTCCAGCTGGCAGCTCAGCGCCTGCTGACGATAATAGGCCTGGTCAAACTCTGCGTATCGTTCAGCATATTTGTAGCGATCCAGCCAATGCTTGAACGTCGTATCGTTGCACGTGATCAAGGATTCTTGCCTTGCGAAAGCCTCAGAACCCTCCTCCCAACGCAACCAGCCTTGAGGATCGTGTTGTTGAAGTGCCCAGCGCATGATATCGAGGCTCTGCTCAATGACTTGCCCATCGGCACAGTGCAATACAGGCACAGTTCCCTTAGGAGAAATCGCCAGCATCTCAGGCGGCTTGTCGCGCAAACTGATCTCGCGCACCTCCACCGCAATCTCGGCGCACCAAAGCGCCATCCGCGCGCGCATGGCGTATGGGCAACGCCGATACGAGTACAAAACAGCGTTCAACGCTTAGCCTCGCGTGACACGAAAGGGTGGAATGGATACAAACTCTTCGTCGCCCGACGTATTGTCGCGCCACATAAAAATATTGAACTTCCCCGGCGCATCGAAAACAGTCAAACCGTGATGCCATGTATTGGGCTTGTAAGTGATGCCCTGTGTGTCGTCCGCGAGAAAAGCCTGAACGCGCTCTAAGTCTGGCTTGCCTTGTGCATCATGGGGTGCGACCACAACCATCCAGCACTTGACCTCTGCAGGCATAAAGCTCTGCGAGGAAAACTCGTGGCGCTCTAAGAGACTCACTTCAAAAGGCAAACTCGGGCTAGGCTCTTTATGTGTCGTCGAGAGCGATGCGGACGCATGTGGACGCAGATTACCCAAGGATTCTTGAAAATACACCCGACCCGGTTCTTTAGGGATCTCCAACACATCGCCAAATGGCGCGAAATCTTTTGCATTTAAAGGTTTGGCAATAATCGTTTTCAAGTCGCGTCTCCTGAGAAAAATTTCATCAATTCTTTTGAGGGCGTGTAAATCGGCATATACCCCCTCATAAATACTTGTGTGTTGCGCGCATAAGCCGCCCAGGGAATGGATGCTCCGTCTCCAGACAATGCACCACAGATGCGGGCACGCAAAATACCCGCTGGATTTTCCATATCCACGACGATTTCACGCTCTTCGTTTGAAAACTCAGAAAGCTGTTGAGCGACATCATGCGCCACCGTCCCTGGTAATAAACACGCTGTCGCCAGACAACATCCCCCAGTCACTGCAAGCGAATTATGCGCAGACTGTGGCGTAAAGTATCTGACGGTAATGTGTCCTGTGCGCTTAGGCGCAGAAACCATACAAATTTTGGGAACCGTTTCACTGTTTTCCAGTTCGGTTCGCGTCATCAACTCACCATTGCGTTTCTTAAGTCCCATTTTTAGACCTGCTTCGACCCAGATTTCACGCAGCCGCGCTTTGAGTGCATGGTCTTGATTCAGCGCATCAATCGCCTCATCACCTTGCTGACCCAACTCAGCCGCATTGACAATCACCATGGGTACCGCGACGTCTAGACAGCTCACGGTCACGCCCGCAAACACGTCCTTGCGATTGCCCGTCGGAAAGAGCTTGCCCGTTTTGGCGCCAATCGGCAGTCGAAGACTGAGCTCCACACCCGGAAAAGCGCCCATCACACCCGGGATCTCAGTGTCGGCAGGCACCATGGCACTACCCTCGGGAGTACTTACACGCGCGTCGGTAATGACTTTGGTATTGGTATTAAAAATCCGGATCTGCGTCAAGGGTTTTTGCGCCTGAATCAAGCCCGTCTCCAAGGCATACAGCGGCAACGCCGAGGACATGTTGCCGCAATTCACGCTCCAGTCAATCGCGGATTTGTCCGCAGCGAGCTGTGCCAATGTGCTACTCAAGTCCGCCTCAGGACCCTCGTGCATATTCAAGATGAATACTTTATTGCTTGTCGCGGGACCGCGGCCAAGACCATTGATTTGCTTGTTGCCTTTGGTTTCGCCTTCGACAGGCACACCCATGACACGACGGATCAATTCTTCCTTGAGCTTTAGCGACTCAGGCAGATGTGGCTCCCAAAGAACCACGCCCGTCGACGTTCCACCACGCATGTAATAAAGAGGAAAGTGCGCAACACCGTTAAACATGCGTGGTGAAAAGCTTTCGACGCCGGGTGGCTTGGGCGCGAGTGGGGACTGTAGCTTGGACATTTTCTGCACTCTTGATGGGCGTTATTGAAAAAATGATTGTGCCACATCATCGCTGCAGAATTACTTGAGGATCATGGCCTTGATTTCTTCGATCGTCACGAAACCGTCGTTATTCGCATCGATTTTTTTAAAATTAGAGGCGATACGGGGCATCCCGGCTTGCGCTTCTTCGAGCGACAGCTTGCCGTCAGCATTTTTGTCCGAAGCAGCAAAACGCTCCTCAGCCTCCTTGATTTGCTTTTGCTGATTGGCGGTGGGTGTTTGTGCGACGGCTATAGCAGCAACGGCCATCAGGGATACAGCAAAAAAACTTGAAAAAAGCTTGCGAGCGATCATGAAAGAAATCCCAGTGAGTGATGTAATAAAAACAAGTGATTGACTTTAGCACCCACACCTCACGACAGCGAACGACTTACTCGCAAATCCTGACGACTCACTATGATGATCGTGGCTGCCCGAGCTCTTTTGAAAGCCAGCTCAGCACCACATTGGCAAGCTGTTTAGGCTCTTCCATCGGCATCATATGTCCACAATGCTCAAGTACCGCGAGCGGAGCGTTGGCGGCCTCAGCCATTTCAGTGGCCTCCTCCATCGTGCGTAACCGGTCCTGATCTGCCGTCACCACCAAGACAGGACATTGAATCGTTCGCATCATTTCAAGATCAGATTTCCGCTCAAGCGCCGATAAGCGCCCAAACACCTCCGCACCTAAGCGCTCTCCCATCTCCTTTAATCTGTCGATCAGTACCTCGTCATTCTCACGATCCTCATGCACGGCACGCCTAAGGGCACTGCGACTCATGCCGCGAAACATCTTGACGGCCGGCCCGTCAGTCACGGGCGGTGCCGTGGGTCTGGTGGACGTTCCAATCAAGACCAACGCCTCCACACGCTCTGGTGCTTGGTACAACATATGGCGACAAATATAACCACCCAAAGAAAATCCAATCAAAATAATCCGCTCCGGGCAACGGCGTAAATTACTTGCAGCCAATTCTTGCAACGTTGTCCCTTCTCTAAAGTCCGCGTATATGACGTTGTAATCCTTTAAAAAAGGAACAAAGTCACTCCACATGTCGTAGTCGGTCATAAAACCGGGGGCCAGAACAATTGTTGGTTTGGTGTTGATGTTGATGTTGATGTTGGTGTTGGTGTTCATGTCGGTATTTACTGTCATTCTGCGTCCAATACTTTTTTTATCGTCTCAATCATCAACGGCATGTCTACGTTTGGATTCGCTGCAGTATTGCGCAACCATTTATGCTGATCGATCGTGACAGTCGAAATCATACCTGCAGGCAACTTTTGCAATAATCGTTGTGCGGTCTTTGATTCAATCGCGCGCCACACAACAATGCCCGTTGTCGGTGAAGAAAACAACTCAAGCCGCGCATCGCCTCGAATAAACTCGGCCAATTCATCGGCCAGTTCCATGCAATGCTCGATACGTTGCGCGACACCCTCGCGCCCCCAACTCATGAGCATCGCCAACAAAGGAATAGCCGTCGCACCATGAGAGCCGAGCAAGCCCACATTGGGCTCGGCCAGATAGGCGCCTCCAAAACTAATGGCTTCGGTCGCTTTTAAAGAATCGCGAAACAACACGAACGCGGATTCTTTGGGCTGAAACAACCATTTGTGCGACGATACCGCTACCGAGTCCGCATGTTCAATACCGGATAACCGATCGGCAAAACGCGTCAAACGTAATGGACCACCCCAAGCCGCATCCACATGAGTCCAAGCCGCCCTGCCAATCAGGTCCAGTGGATCGAGCGCGCCAACACTTGTTGTCCCTGAGGTCAAGACCAAGGCTGAGCGAGACATATCCTGAGGAAGGGCCTCAGAACACAGCACACCTTGCGCATCCGTTGGAATCATTGTGAAATGCAAACCGAGGATATTGGCAGCCTTTTTAATCGACAAGTGCGCAGAGTCTGACGCCACCACCTCAGTGATGCCGGCGCATTCGCGTGCCGCCCATAAGGCAGTGAGGTTGGCCGCTGATGAACCCGGAGTCATGTGCCCGCCCGTCATACCGAAATAAGGACACAACCATGCGATGACTTTTGCTTCGAGCTGACGCGCCACAGGTGCTGTCGCAGGATGCAACAAATTTTGATTGAGAGACGCATTCCAGAGCGTGGTTGCCCAAGTGACCCAGGGTGTGGGAGGGTCCTTATGTGCAAAGGCCGTCGGTGCGCCCAGTCTTGCGGCGTGTCCCAATACAATAGGGGCAAGTTGGTCAAGGGTTTCAATAGAACCTAGCCCCGACTCAGGCAATACGGCACCGACTGAAACAATATCCGAGACTGCCAAATCCTTTCCCATGAGGGAAATAGCATGCAACAGCGCCTGAGAATTATGCAAAAACTCCTGATCTGGCTCATGCGACATCGGTGCTCAACCCCTAAATAGAAAACATTCTTAACAAATCCTAATCACGCTATTATCACAGAGTGTGAGGACAGATTTCCTCACCCAGTAGTGAACAGTCCACCCACCGCCCTCTGTTATTCTTGAGCAATGCGAATTATTCAACTCAACCTCGAAAAGGGCTGGCGGGGCGGCGAGCAACAAACGCTTTTAACCGCATGCGCACAACGTGATCTTGGTCACCAAGTCGAGCTAGTCGCCCGTGCAGGCGCCGAACTCGCACACAAAGCCCGGGACGATGGGTTCAAGGTACACACCGCTCGCAATGCAGCTTCTCTATCAATTTGGCTGGCAAAACACGGGGGGCGGTTTGATATCCTGCACGCTCAAACGGCGGGAGCAGTCACTGGTGCGATTCTAGCTAAACCTCTGCACAGACGTCCCATTGTTTTTTCCAGACGCACCGCATTTCCCATCCCGCGGGGAAGGTTTTTTACCCGCTTCAAGTGGCAATGTGTAGATCAATTGGTCGCCATCAGTCATGCGGCTGCAGCCGAACCGCGCCGCTTTGGCATCACGCCAATCATCATCACAGACGCGACTCGGTGCATCGAACCGGATCAAGAGAGAATCAACCAACTTATCGAAAAGTATGGCTTGGCAGGCAAAAAACTAATCGGCACCAGTGCGGCCTTTACCGCAGAGAAAGATCCTCTGACGCTTATCACAGCGGCCTCCTATTTATGCAAGATTGACCCCAATGTCGTCTTTATTCATTGGGGTGCCGATGGTTCGGCCTCAGAGGCTGCTAGAGCTCATATTCATAGGCTCAACCTTGAACAAAAATATCTATTGCTAGGTTTTCAAAAAAATCCTGAGCAGATGTATCCTGCGCTCAGCGCCTTTGTATTGTGCTCCACCTTTGAAGCACTTGGGAGCAGTCTGCTTGATGCAATGTCTTTAGGCGTCCCTGTCGTCGGGACACGCACGGGTGGCATCGAGGAAGTGCTTGCTGACAGTCGCGGGCGACTCGCCAGCGTCGGAGACGCTGGCGCTATCGCACGAGAGATTGAGTGGATACTGAACCATCCCGACCAAGTCAGAGAGATGACCGCACGTGCCAAACAGTATGTCAGCACCGAGCACGATGTCACTGCGATGGCTCAAAAATACCTAGCCTTGTACGCTCGACTTGCTTCAGATCGAAGCACCCGATTAGGCCGCTAGTGCCTTCTGGATAAACTGCTCCAGAGCAGGAGCGGGCAATGCACCACTGACGCGATGCACCTCTTTGCCACCCCCATACGCGGCAAGCGTTGGAATTGAACGGATATTAAGCCGCTGAGACAAGGTTTGATGATCTTCAGTATTGATTTTGATATGCAGCACGCGATTAGCGTGCTTGGCCGCGCTGGCCTTGAATGTCGGCGCAAACATCTTGCAAGGACCACACCAAGAAGCCCAAAAATCCGCCACGACTGGCAACGGAGACTGAGACAGCAGCTCATTAAACGTCCACTCGTCGACATCGATGGGCGCAGAAAGCAAATCTTGTTTGCACGCACCGCAAATAGGCGAGCTCGCTAGGCGATCGACAGGCAGCTGATTGGTTTTATGACAGTGGGGGCAGATCATTCTCATCTATTTCTCCAAGAACGGAAGTCTTCCTCCGAACTCTGCCACCCCACCACCAACAGCGTTGTTTCAGAGATCGTCTTTTGATACCTTTTGCCATGTGGCATCAGGATTAAAGGTCGAAATTTGTTTTGCCAAACGCTCTGTCGTAGGACCCAGATTCTTTTGGTAAACCTGACCAGCATGATTGACCATGAAGGTCATCACACCGGTTTCACCATAACTCACGGGCCACGCCAACAGAGCATACCCGCCAATCATACGTCCATTTACGATATAGTCGAGCACCCCACCAGGAGCGGCGCGACCTTGAGAGGTCAAGACTTTGAACAAATATCCATGAAAGCCGCGCTCATCAATCCCCTCAACCGATTTTGATTGAGCGAAATACTCACCGATCGGACTCCGCGGTTCATCGACATTGGTCGGCCAATACAAGCCGTCCTTGGTGCCCGGTGTGCTTTGTAAACGCTGCGCGTATTGCAGCACGCCATCACCCATGCGATCTTTTTCGGCATATTCCATCTGCGCATCGCCATACGCCAACATCGCCTTGATGACAGCGATTTCATTTGCACCGATGGTGCGTTGTTTCATTTCTTGCGCAGCCAAATCCAAATCAAAGCGCCAGTCCGCACCCTGCTTGACCAACGGGATCGGCAGTGTCCAACCTTTTTCACCGACGCCGATGTGGGCTAACTGAGGGTTATCCATCACAATCTTGTGCGATTTATCCCAAGCGGCGATAAAACGTTGATAGTCTTCTTTTGTCGGTGCTGGAATAAACGTTTTGTAGTCATCCCCGAGCATCAGTCTAAATAAAAGATCGTCTTTATTTTTTACTGCATAGCCGAACTCTTGCATCGCGGCTTGCGGCGTTTTGAAAACCTGCTGGATACGCTGAGCCTGAACTGTTGCCGATGTCAGCAACAAGCCCATCGTCAACATGAATACTGAAGCAATACGTGCAATCATGGTGGTCTCGATAAAAGTCTGCATTAATTTTTTATGTTGTCACTCGTGTGTTTAGCCGCGGCCGTGCATACGTCCGCCACCACCACCTCCGCCAGGACGTCCACCACCGTGACCCACGTTAGGGCGTGAGGCAGCCGCTGCGCTTGCCCGTCCACGATCAATGGATTGTCTTCCCGCATCCACACCCCTAAAGGCATCCGCGCGTGCAGCCGGCTGAGCCTGTGCCGCTCTTTGTTGTACCGCCTCCCTCTGGGGTGCGGGACGATTTTGCTCAAGTTGACGCGCCGGTGCTGCAGCAGCTGGGCGCACGGGAGTATTATTGGCATTGGTCGCATTGCGCACAGGCGCCCGATCTCCCGCCAATGCACCGCCACCCTGAGCCGGACCGTGGCCACGCAATTCATTGCGTGCATTAACTGCACTGACATCACGAGTTGAATATTTCTGACGCGAGCCATTGTCGCGATAGGCGACTGCTCCGCGATGCTGAGGATTGTGTCTCCAGTTACTGTTGCCCTGGCCGGAATAAAAGTTGTTGCGACTAATGCGATTGAAATTATTGACATTGATATTAACGTCGCGGTTGTTCCAGTTAAAACCGCCGAATATCGCGCCTGCCGCAGCAATTCCCGCTCCCCACATCAAGCCATTTACCAACGCTTGACCAGGATACCAACTCATCACGCCTGGATAATACACAGGGGGATATGACGGATATGGCCAAGTGCCATACACAACGGTCGGGTTATATGCGGGCACATAAATCACATTAGGTTGTGCGGGCTCGATGATGATTGTCTGACCTTGTGTCGAAACATTCTGTTGAGTATTGGAGCTCAGGTTGCCAGCTTTTTGTGCCTGCTGGCGCAAGCGCTGAATCGAATCCATCACATCGCCCTGCTGCGCAAGAAAAGCATCTCCAAGCTTTTGCGTCCAGTCCAACTGATCGCTCATCATGGTCAACAGTTTGGGAAACGCAACCAATGACTGGACACTTGGATCCCAAGTCTGATCGCTCACCTTGCTCAACGCCGCTTCACCTCCGGTGTTACCCGTTGATTTTGACCAACGCGCAGCCTGAACAATCTCAAGAGGATAAGTCGCAGCCATCAAAACTTGAGATAGCAAAGCGTCAGGATACAAAGCGATCGGTGCAACCATCGCGTCCACTTCTTGCGCAGAGAAAACAGGCGCATTAGCGTTTTGCGATTGAGCCGCTCTAGCTCCGGCTTGTCCCGCGGACTGTCCAATCGTTGGTACAGCCCAAGTCACGGAGAGCGCAAGCACAATCATCGATAAGCGGTGTGGAGTTTGCATACATAATCCTGAATAGATGTAATCTTGCGAAGAAGGACACCATCACATTTTGATCGCGCCTGCGAGTTCCAAATATTACAATTGTTGTAGAACAATTTTGAGAATGCTTGCCTTGCTCAACGGCGCACACAAATAAACCAAAGGCGCACTCCATTTGGGGTATTTATATTGCTAGCGGTTGAGTTTTAATCACGTTATGTATAAAGATTTTCTTACTCACGTTTTTTTTGTCCTGATTTTCGCTTTGTCAGGGATGCCATTCAGCGCCCCTCATGCGAAGGGGCTAGGCCTTTTACCGGCCGCCAAAATCAAAGAAAGCGCAGATGAAGTCCTCGCCATGATGTCCTATGCCGTAGTACCTGATTTAACAAGCAGCTTTTTATCCATCCGCGATGATCAAGTCGGACAAAATCGCTTTTTCATGACGCAATTCGCAGGTGGGGAAACCATCAGTAAAAATGTCCCTGTCTATCTTGAGGGCTCGGCAGCCGTCATGCGCTTCGATCCTATTTTTGTGAGCGAACGTGGGCAAGATTTTCGCACCGTTCCTGCCCGGTGGAATTCGATCGCTTTGTCGGGTGGCGTTGGCTACGACTTCCCTGTTGCCCCCAATCTCGTGCTACGACCCATTTTTAACTTTTCTCTGGCTCATCTCGAATCGGATGCCTCCTTAGCCGGCCGATTTTTTGATGATCGCTTAGATCCTTCGTTAGACTTTTTAAAACGAGGGAGACTCAACGCCTACGGTTTAGGCGGCTCACTCATGCTCGACTACACCCTTGTTAAACCAGAACACGAAATTGATGTCGAGTTGCGCTACACCAACATCCGACTTCGCACCTTTGATTCCTCCGCTTCAGTCAGTGGATCATCCTCCGCGGAAGCCGCTAGCCTGTATATGCGCTATCGCGCCCCCACGGGCCTCGTCGTGCTGGACAAACCTCTTCGCTACGTCCTAGAGGGAGCCAATACTGTTTATCTGGGAGACCAGCGCGGTCTGCTGGGTTTTAATAACTTAACCTCCGTAGGCGCTGGTATCGAGTTTGACTCAAGCAAATACAAAGCATTCGTCACGAGAACCAGAATCGTGGCACGCTACGCTTTTGGTGACAATGTTCGGGGTTTTGCGATAGGTCTAGCCGTCAGTTTCTGAGACCCCTACACGCCCTTTAAATTGCTTACAATATTGGAAATGGTAGCCGTGATGTGTCGCTGAACTCTCATCAGGAAATTGAAAAATGAAAACCCTTTTAAGTATTGTTTCTACATTGATTCTGCTCATCTCATCTATCGGGATCGCCTCTGCGCAGTCTAAAACAACCTATCGTGATGCCTCCGGCAAAACAACCGGAAGCTCAACCACCAACTCCTCTGGCAAAACGACCTATCGTGATGCTTCTGGTAGAACAACAGGAAGCGCGACAACAAACGCTTCTGGAAAAACGACACACCGCGATGCCTCAGGCAGAACAACCGGAACCTCCTCGACCCGTCGCTGAGCAAAACACCTAATTGCGCCACGATCCCATCCTCCCCAACCTGGGATCAAAGCGCGAACCGCGCGGTAAGACATGCATTCTGATACCGGAAGCACCCACAGCATCCTCGTCCTGATTGACGATATAGGCACGTCTGGCATCATATATTTTGACATGACCGTTTCCTAAAACTTCCCAACGACCGTCTGGACGTACGATCAACGCAGTCTCCTCGTCGATCCCCACACCCAGCAAGTGCGGATGATCCAACACTGCACTAACTAAACGATTGTCTCTCGAGCGTCTACTAAAGTGCTGATCCACAATCGCGCCTGGTAACAAACCAAATCCAAATGCGACTTCTGTGGTTCGTTGGGAGACGGCGTTTAGATCTTCGTTGATCCTGCCGCTGGCCGCTCTTCGCTCTCCAGTCAACATCGTTGCAGTCATGACGGATGCGCCCGCAGAGGTACCGCCCACGACAGCGCCTCGCTCATAACGATACTCAATCCTCCTAAGGGCACGCGTTCCTAGTAAAGAAGCCACGAGTAGATTTTGATCTCCACCCAGAAACCAATATCCCGTAAAACCTGAAAGCAATACATCCATTGCTTCAGTCTCGGCTTGCTTACGATCAAAGTTGAGTATCACGGATTCCGCACCTAACAATTTAAACTCTGCAAGCACCTCCTCAGCCTCTTCGTCATCCCCTGTTGATGCCATCTGGAAAATAGCGATCCTCGCCTTTCCTGCCCCGCCTGCAAGCTCAGTAAAACGTTTTTGAATCGCATAGGGCGTGTCTCCCCCGCCAACAATAATCAATGTGCCGCGCTTGTTCGGCTCCACGTGAATTTCGGCACCTGCGGCATTAAAAAAAATTATCGAAAGGATCGTTACAGCGAACAGCCAAAATCTATAAACACTCATACGTGACGACCCATGTCTTTGCGCATATGAAGCTTGAAAGCGGTGGCAACCGGCGACAACCGCTTGGTTGCGGGGTGCACGATATGCCAACTGGATTGAATCGGAAATCCCTTCACGTCGACAACGGCCACACCATGTTCTTTTTGCTGACCGTGTAAGGCATGGCGAGAAACGATACCGATACCAAGCCCTCCCGCCACGGCCTCTTTGATCGCTTCGTTACTCCCAAGCTCCATTCTGATGTCAGGTCGAAATTTGTGTTTCTTAAAAAACTGATCAACGCCCATTCTTGTACCCGACCCTTTTTCTCTAAGAATAAATCGCTGCTCAGCTAGGCTTGCGAGACTCACTCCACTTATTTTCACTAACGGCGAACGTGTTGCCGCAACAAGAACGAGCGGATTCGCCATGAAAATCTCATCACTGAGATCCAAATCAATGGGTGGTTGCGACATGATGTAGAGATCATCAAGATTGTTCCGCATACGTTGCACCACGCCATCGCGATTCAAAATCTCAAGCGACACATCGATCTCTGGATACTTTTTACAAAAAGTCCCGATGAGACGCGGCATAAAGTATTTGGCTGTACTCACCACCGCAACCCTGAGTTTGCCCCGCGCAAGCCCCTTGATACCATCGACGCCCTGCTCAAAGGCAGCCCATGTTTGCACCATATCGCGTGCGGTGTGCGCCAGTTCACGCCCAACGTCCGTGATGTGTATTTTTTTTGATATCACCTCATAGAGAGGAACGCCAATCGCTTGGGTCACCTCTTTGAGCTGCATAGAGGCCGTCGGTTGTGTCACGTGCATGACCCGCGCTGCAGCACTCACGCTGCCCGTCTCAGATAATGCAAGAAAAAGTTTTAACTGCCGAAAAGTAATATTCATAGATTTTTATCTATATATAGACGTATTAAAATCGATTTTACAATGTATTCAATCTCAAACTACGATTGCATGAAAGGACATTCATGCAAAATCTTATCGATCCCGCCATTCTCTTTTTCATTTTCGGTGTCCTCGCCGGTTTTGCCCGCTCCAATCTAGAAATCCCACCCGCCATCTCGCGATTTTTATCGCTTTACCTTTTGATGGCCCTAGGACTCAAAGGCGGTTTTGCTCTTGCGCAGTCTGGACTCACTACCGAAGTGGCAACGAGTTTGGGTGCTGCGATTCTGTTGGCCATCCTTGTTCCTGCTTTGGGCTACTGGATACTCAAACGCTTTATTTCAGGTTTCGATGCCGCGGCCATTGCTGCCACCTATGGCTCTGTGAGCGCAGTCACCTTTGTCACCGCCATCCAGTTTCTAGAAAATCAGGAGATCGCATTCGGCGGCCACATGGCGGCAGCGATGGCGCTGATGGAGTCACCCGCGATTATTTTGGCCGTCATCCTTGCAAACTCCCTGCGTCAGCAAAAATCGATCCCGATTGGGAAAATTTTGCATGAATCTTTTACGGATGGCGCGCAACTCCTTTTGCTTGGGGCCATGTTTGTTGGGCTGTTAACGGGTGACGCGGGGCAAGCCGCCATGCAACCCTTCTCAGGCGATCTGTTTAAAGGCATGTTGGCATTTTTCTTGCTCGACATGGGATTGATGACCGCACGCAACTTGCCACAATTTAAAAGTATCTCACCCGCACTGATTCTCTATGCTGTACTCGGGCCTCTGCTACATGCCTCGATTGCGCTCGGTCTGGCGCTCTTGCTCAATCTATCACCCGGCAACGCCACGCTGCTGATGGTGCTCGCGGCAAGTGCATCCTATATTGCTGTGCCGGCCGTACTGCGCTACGCAGTGCCTGAGGCTAATCCAAGTCTATATTTTGGCTTGTCGCTAGGACTGACGTTTCCGTTTAATTTAATTATTGGGATTCCCCTTTACGCGAGGCTTGCCGCTCACTTTTTAGGCTGAACGCACTCCCTGTTAAGATCGACACAATCATCACTAACAGCCGCGCCAATCACCGGCCCAAACCTCTATGGAATCCCTACTCGTCTCAACAGGTGTCGTCGCACTTGCCGAAATTGGCGATAAAACGCAGCTCTTAGCGTTCATCCTTGCCGCCCGTTTTAAAAAACCCGTACCCATCATTCTCGGCATTTTGGTGGCGACCATCATTAATCACGGTTTGGCTGGTGCCCTCGGCGCCTGGATCACCTCAGCCGTGACACCAGAAATCCTGCGCTGGGTGTTGGGCATTTCCTTTATCGGCATGGCCATCTGGACCATGATCCCCGACAAGATCGAAGAAGAGGAAACCAAAGTCGCACAGAAATTTGGCGTCTTTGGTGCCACACTGATCACCTTTTTCCTCGCTGAAATGGGCGACAAAACACAGATCGCGACGGTTGCCATGGCCGCCCATTACGCCGCCCCTCTCTTGGTGGTCATCGGCACAACACTCGGCATGTTGATTGCAGACGTCCCGGCGGTCTTTCTTGGGGATAAATTAGCCAACAAGATTCCGATGAAACTCGTCCATTCCATCGCTGCCGCCATCTTTGCCATACTCGGAATTGCGACATTATTTGGTGCTGGCTCAGGCTTTGGATTTTAGCGCTTCCACGGATCTCCTAAACGCTCATCCTTCAAAAATCCCTCATCCGTGAGCGCATGCAAAAAAGCGATGAGATCTTGCACCTCTTGTTCACTCACCTGAAACCCGACTAGAAATTCGCTGCGCCTTGGATTCGGACCCGAGGTTTGCCCACTCGACCGGCCGCCACGCGCATAATGCGCGCGAATCACAGTCGCCAGATCCGGTATAGTCCCATCGTGCATATAAGGCGCAGTTTTTGCAATATTGCGCAATGTTGGCGTGCGAAACTTCCCCATATCCGAGGGTGCGCCCGTGAACTCGGCAACACCGGTCTGACCTTTTGGATACGCGCCTTTTCCATCGACGTTATAGAGACCCGTATTGTGAAAGCCAAGCTCCGGAAAGGGCAAACGGGCGTGTTTAATGTTGTCGGTAAAGTTCAACCCACCATGACAGTGATAACACTCCATTTTTTCACCGAAAAATAAAGCCTCCCCGCGCTTAGCCTGAGGACTCAATGCGGCCTGATCTCCCCCATAGCGAAACCGATCGTAGGGACTATCAAAGGACAACAAGCTTCGCTGAAAACTTGCGAGTGCCTTGGTGACCGTCGATAAAGAATACAACTGCGCCTCTCCGGCCCGTGCTTCCTTTGGAAAAGCGTCACGAAATAAACGCTGATAGACAGGCTCTGTTTTTAGACGCTCAAACAAGAGCGCTTCCTTGCCCGCCATACCCATTTCCACGGGATGTTCGCCAAACAAGGGAATGAGCGCTTGCACTTCGATAGAGGTCAGCATCGGATTTGACCACGTTAAAACAGGCAAATACGCGATGTTCGTCAGAGACATGGCATTGCGAATCGCCTGCTGCCCAGAAATCCCCTTTGCAAACTGTCGACCATCCGTAAACGCCTTATCTTGATGATGGCAGGTCGCGCACGACATTGTTTGATCTGCCGACAAGCGTTTATCGTAAAAAAGGTGGCGACCAAGTTCGACCTTATTTTTAGTCATGGGGTTGTCGTCGGGAACGACCGGCTCTGGGACCCAAGCTGGAATATCCCAATGGTAAGTCTGCGCAGTGACATTCAACTGCGTGGCACTTGCCATGATGCCCAAAAGGGACACCACGGCCAGGCGTAGTAAACGCGATTTCATCGAACTAACGTTTCATGATGAACTGCTGAGTACCAGAAGGTGCCTTGCCCTCATAGGGTAGACCCATCGCATTCATGATTGGCGGACAATCCGGATCATTGGGAAAGCTCATACAACCAGGCGAGGTTTTAGGTGCGTTCACATCCACGTTCGTGCCTACCAACACTCGGCCCATGTCTACGACAACCTGATTCTTTTTTACGTCAAAGTCAGCGAGCGAGACCTCAATCCGGTTTGGGTTCTGACAGGCGGTCGGGGCCTGAGTCCTTGATGGGGAGGCACACATCGTGCTGCCCAAGTGCACCGAAAAACCCGAGGCATTTCCACCACCATCGGCACTGTGCTTGACAGCCTGAATCGGACGACCCGAAGTTGCCGCATCAAACTTGATGAACTTATAGCCGGCTTGCCATGTCCAGAACATCGCTGTCGAGCTCAAAGGCGCAGGTGCAACAGTGGGATCGCCATGGTTACGATCAAAAGGCACCCCCACCGTAAACTTGACACCGATATATTGTCCTGCAGGCACGGTGCCACGGACAACCGTATTTGTAGGAGGCGTCCCATTTCCGCAAGGGCCCTGACCATTTTCAAAGTCCAGCAAAGCAATACCGTCTAACTGCCAAGTCTTGTCTTGGTTCAATTGCACAGGCACAAGCTTTCCATCAGCAGTCATTAACTGAACTTGACTGACAAACATCCGAAAATCGGTCGGTGTCATCGTTGAGCGTGTCGTGCCAATATTTTTATAAGATTGACCACATTCAAAAGACTGCCCGTTGACCTCTGCGACAAAACGCAACTCCACGGACTGAGTAGCAGTCTGCTGCGAAGGGACAGTCGAGCAGGCCGCCAGTAATGTTGTAGCAACTAAAGCAAAATATTTTTTCATGTTGATTCCTTAATGTTTGTGATCATGTTGGGGAGCTTTCGAGCCTCTGGGCGTTTGTACCCAGACCATGACTTTCTTTTCCCCGGCGTGACGAAACTGCAGCCAGATCGGAAAGCGATCACCGTTTTTCAATGGCGCGTTAAGATTGACTAACAACAAGTGATACCCATTTGTCGCACTGTGTCTAAATGAAGGGCCTTGACCACTGGGCAAGCTCACCTCCTTGACGAGCAGATCCTCTGCGACAGAGACATCAGGCTGTGTACGCTGAATATCGACTCGTTCAGCGATATCGACTCGGGCACCAATCAGCGCATCGGCAGTTTTCCCAACGTTATCAACAGAACGGAAATACACAGCACTATTTTTTTCGCCAGCCGGGGTCGGCGTTGCGTACGGATGATCGACTCTTAAACCATCAGCTTTATAGGTGTGGGCGTGCACTTCCAACGCAAAGGGCAGCGTCGCAACACTGACTAACAATGCGCGGCGAACGAGATGAACTCGGCTCATGACTTCTCCAAATAAAACAACGCAGCACCCCTCGGCCATAGGCGAGAGGCTCTCTGGATTTAGAAATTAGGAGAGGACGGGCGGAGCGCGAGCGCGCTGAGGTGCCCAGACAAACTGAGCCTTAGGTGCTTGATAAAAAAGCGTGGGAAAAAAAGCAAGGACGTCGATGTTCAGAACCATCAGCGTCGAAGGTGGGATCGATGGATTAAGCTGAAGATGGCAATACGGGCACTCCTCTGCATGGACATGCTGCCCACCTGAAGAGTCCTGAACATTTAGGCCTGCGTCCGTGAGGCTAATACGTTGAATACCCTCGGCCGTACAAATCTCCATCAATGTAGACTGTTCCCCATGCATCACGATCACTTTAGAAATCGTAGGCGCAGAAACAGCAAGCAACATCACCGCGAGGAGATGCATAGCAAGGCGTTTAAGTTGATTGAGGGTGAACATAGACGAGAATTTTACTGTAATTAATGACTCATGATTTTCCCTTGTACGGACGACCTGAGAGCCAAAAGTCGGAGTCATGCTGTATAAAAGCATTTCTTACTAAAATATCGGAGATTGACATGCGCTTAATTTCGACCATGACCCGTGCCCTCGTCGCGAGTGCTGCCCTCGTAACGTTGGCGCATGGTACCGCTTCTGCACAAGCCGACTACCCCAACCGCCCAATTTCTGTCATCGTGCCCCAAGCAACGGGCGGCGCCAATGACACCATTGCCCGAATCATTACTGCCAAACTCAGCGAAATCCTCGGCCAACAATTCGTGGTTGAAAACCGAACGGGTGCGGGTGGAAACATCGGCACTGCCGCCGCGGCGAAAGCCAAGCCTGACGGCTACACACTCATGCTGACCACCAATAGCGCGCAAGTCATCAACCCTTGGCTATATAAAACAACTGGCTTTGATCCCATCAAGGACTTCACACCCGTGGGTCTGGTCGCAAGCGCGGGTTATGTGCTCGTGGCGCACTCCGCTTTTCCTGCCAACAACATCAATGAACTGATCGCCCAAGCCAAAGCCAATCCCGGCAAGATCAACTACGCTTCCGCAGGTAATGGCACGCTCAACCACCTGATCATGGAAATGTTCAAGCAAAAAGTGGGTATTGATGTGCAACACATACCTTACAAGGGTGCCTCTGCGGCGGCAACAGATGTGGCCGGTGGCACTGTCCCAGTCTCAGTCCAGAGCGCACCTTCTTCTTTGAGCCTCATCAGCTCAGGCAAGATCAAGGCCCTGGCCGTCACCAATGAAAAACGGATCACGGCTCTTCCCAACGTCCCTGCGATTAGCGAAACAATTCCTGGCTTTGGTTCAACACCCTGGTATGGCATCTTGGCACCCGCTGGCACTCCTGCTGCAATCGTGGACAAACTCAACGCCGCCATCAAAACCGCCTTGGCTGATAAAGGTGTGCAAGACCGCCTACTCAAGCAAGGTTGCGAACCTCTTCAGAGCTCGCCCCAGCAATTCGCCAAACTCATCAAGGATGATCTGGCCAACTGGCAAGGCATCGTCAAAAGCTCTGGCGCACGCGTAGACTAAAACAAACGTGCTGCTCTCTGTCAATGTTGGGTGGAGATCAAGCTCGAGGCTGTAAATGAGGCTGCATTTCTTTTCTAGAGATGCAGCCTTAATTAAATCTAAAAATAAAAAGGAGCGAGACAATGAAAGAAACCATCCGCATCGGCTCAGGGGCTGCGTGGTGGGGCGACCGTGTCGAACCGGCCGCCCTTAACGCAGCACAAGGCGATCTTGATTATCTCTGTTTTGAAACGATGGCAGAAGCCACCGTTTCAGCCGCACAGGTCAGGGCAAGACGCGACAAATCCTTTCCGGGCTATGACACCTATCTCGATGACCGCATGAAAGCCGTCCTACCCGCCTGCATGAAGCGCGGCACAAAAATCATCACCAACCAAGGCTGGATTAATCCAGACGCCGCGGCAAAACGCGTCGCTGAGTTATTAAAAGAAATGGGTTATCTCGGTGTCAAAATTGCCTCGGTCAATGGCAGCCTCATTACAGAGCATGTGTTGGAGCTCACCGACACCATTATGGAAACGGGAGAAAAAACCTC
>JBILJA010000220.1:0-3178 GCA_044368775.1 Burkholderiaceae bacterium | reverse complement strand
AGGAAAACCAAGCTCTGCGATGGTTGGCACGTCAGGCAAGTCCACCGAACGTTTCGCGCCCGTCACAGCGAGGGCTCGTAATTTACCCGCCTTGATCAAGGGGATCGCCGTCGGAGCACTGGCGAAAATAGCTTGAATTTCGCCACCTAACAAACCATTCATCGCGGGACCACCGCCTTTGTAGTTAATGTGCTGCGCGGTGGTGTCAGCGCGTTGCTTGAGCAACTCGCCAGACATATGACCCGCGCTTCCAAAGCCCGAAGAACCATAAAACAAGGGCTTATCCGTACTTTTGGCAGCCACCAGATAATCAGCAAATGTTTTGATATTTGAATCGGCGCGCACGACAAGCACATTGCCAAAGGTCACTCCGTTTCCAAGCATCGCAAAATCTTTCAGCGTGTTGTAGGTTGTACCGTTCGGCATATGCGGATTCACCGCCAAGGAGCCAATATTGGCCAAGCCAATGGTGTAACCATCACCGGGAGCTTTGGCCACGAGATCAGCGGCAATATTGCCTCCAGCCCCTGGTTTGTTATCCACCACGACCGTCTGACCCAGTATCTCGCTAAGCTTAATCGCGATCGTTCGCGCCGCCGTATCTGTGCCTCCTCCTGGAGAAAAACCAACAAGCAGTTTGATCGGTTTCGTCGGAAAGTTCGCTGCGGAGTTTGCCTGAGCAAAGACAACGCTGGAAACGCTCAAGATCGTACCGATCAAAAAAGAACGCATCAGTATTTTTTTACAGGTAGTGATGGGCATATGAGTTCCTAAAGGACTTTTTGACTGCGTGTTGATAGTTTTATCACTAACATATACAAGTTAACAGGTGACGTATAGAAATTTACTTGCTGCAACGCAACAGAGGTCGCCACGCGTCATCACGCAATGCCGAGATCAGAGAAAAACTGAAGAACATCTAGATGTCGCCCTGAAACTATTCTATAAGGCTGAAAGACTATTGATCTTTTTCATCTTTCAGAAGGTCACGTAAGCATCATGAGAAGCAAACTCTTCGTCCCCGGGTCTCGCCCCGAACTCTTCGACAAAGCCTTGGCAAGTGCGGCAGACGGACTGTCTTTCGATCTCGAAGACGCGGTCGCTGAATCTAAAAAATCAGAAGCCAGGGCCACACTCAGCACTTGGATGGATGCGCAAAGCGTGCTCAACTCAAAGAAAACGATCATTATTCGTGTCAATGCCATGGATACCGCGCACTTTGAGGATGACATCGCTCAAGTCGTGCGGGCTGGCTTGCATATGATTAACCTACCTAAACCCGAGAGCCCCGAGGCCGTCCGACAGGCCGTCTCAGCGATTGAAAAAGCTGAACGCATCAACGGGGTCAATCGCACTGGTCAACATCCGATTCGTCTTCTTTTGAACATCGAGACCCCAAAAGCCTTGCGAACAGCGTTTGACCTAGCCTCTGCGCATCCACGCGTCGCGGGTTTGCAACTCGGCTTGGGTGATTTATTTGAACCGATTGGTGTTTCACGAAAGGAAGCCTTTGCCATCAAGTACGCCATGATGCAGGTGAAATTCGCCGCAGCCGAGGCTGGCGTCGATGCGTTTGACTCCGCCTTTGCGAATATCCAGAATGCGGAAGGTTTTCTTGAGGAAGCTCGACTCGCCGCTAGACTCGGTTATGTTGGCAAAAGCTGTATTCATCCGAGTCAAGTGGCCATGGCGAACGAGGCCTTTCGCCCAAGCGATGAAGCGATCGCGCATGCTTTGCGCGTTTTAGAGGCGGCTAAAGAAGCTGATGCAAAAGGGATCGGCGCCTATGTTGTCGACGGAAAAATGATCGACCCTCCTTTCTATCAAAGCGCCGTAAAGTTAGTGGAAAGTGCCAAGCGTCTAGGTTTGATTTAAATTGATTCACATCGCCCCCTTTTTTTTAAAAATAAATGAGACAACAACATCATGAAAAAACTATTTAAATTACTTTGTTTGGCCACCCTCCTCCCAGCCGCTGCGATCGCGCAAACAAACTTTCCCAACAAACCGATCACCTTGTTAGTGGGGAGCGCACCCGGCGGTTCGAACGACACCTTCGCGCGCACGATTGGCAAACACATGCAAGATGCTCTGGGCGTCTCCGTTGTTGTCGAAAACAAACCCGCGTCGGGTGGCGTGCTAGCAAACTCACTGGTCGCCAAAGCACCGGCCGACGGGTATACGCTTGTGGTTTTATCCTCAACATTCACGACTGGCGCGGCAGTTAGAAAAAATTTGCAATACGATGCCGTCAAAAGCTTTGCGCCAGTCTCGATGTTGGCACGAGGCCCCCTACTGATTACAGTCGGCAACAATACGCCGTTTAAAACACTCCCTGAACTCGTCACTTTCGCCAAAGCCAATCCGGGAAAACTCAATTTCGGCACCTCTGGTGTCGGGAGTATTAATCAGTTCGCCAGTGAAATTTTTTCTGATGTCGCGAAAATAAAAATGACCCATGTCCCCTACAAAGGGATGGGTCCGGCGGTCAACGATCTATTGAGTGGTCAAATCGATATGATTATCGCCAGCGCACCTTCGCTGTTGAATCACGTTAACAATGAAAAAATAAGGGGTCTCTCTGTCACAACGGCGAAGCGCTCCCCAATCGCGCCAAAAATTCCATCGCTTGATGAGTATGGCTACGGCGCGGCTGCGGTTGATTTGTGGTGGGGTGTGCTGGCCCCCGCAGGCACTCCTGCCGCAGTGGTGCAAAAGCTCAATACAACCATCAATAAAATTATCGGTTCAGATCAAATGAAAGAGTTTTTTCTCAAACAAGGTGCGAGCCCAGTCGCCATGACACCTGCTGAATTCAGTGCCCATATCGCCAATGAGCTTGCGCGTTGGAAGCGCGTCGCGGCGACCGCGAACATTCAGGCGGAATAAACAAAGCATGAAAGGTCACTCCGCCACCCAAGACTCAACAGGGCCAAGCGCATCAGTCCTACCCCGTCGATCGGGCCCGTCCGGTCCGCTTACGGGTGTGCGTGTCATTGACATGTCGGCCTATATTGCAGGTCCATATGGTTGTGCTTTGCTTGCAGATCAAGGCGCCGAGATCATCAAGGTCGAACCCCCCACGGGCGATAATCTTCGAAAATATCCCTCGAGCCTTGAGTCTGAGAGTCGGGCATTTCTTGGAGTCAACCGAAGTAAGCTGGCCACGGTTCTGGAT
>JBILJA010000235.1:0-2930 GCA_044368775.1 Burkholderiaceae bacterium | reverse complement strand
CAGCCTGATGATCTCGCGACACTGCTGACATTGATCGAGAGCGCGGATGTGCTTGTCCATAATTTCAGACCGACCGTGGCGCCGCGCATTGGCATTGGCTATGAACAGTTAAATACAGTGAATCCTAGACTGATTTATTGCGCGGTGAGTGGCTATGGTGAGTCCGGTCCTCTGAAAGACAAAGCGGGCTTTGATCAAGTGCTGCAAACCATGACAGGGATGGCCGCACAGCAAGGTAAAAAAGGAGGGCCCCCCGAAGTCCTTTACGGTTCGGTCGTCGACTTTTATGCCTCTGCACTCGTTGCGGGCGCCGTGTCTTCCGCTTTATTTGAACGTGAACGGTCGGGTTTGGGGCAGTTCGTGGGCGTCTCGCTCTTGGATGCCGCGATGACGATGCAATCCACCCGTCTCGTCTGGGCCGAGCACGAAGGGCGAGACGTTGGGCGCGATATGCGCTCCGGTGGCATTACGGGGATTCACCCCACCAAGGACGGTTTTATTTATATTTCTGCGAATACGCCCCATTTCTGGCAAGCACTTTGCGAAAAAACGGGCATGGCCGAATTCATCGGGAATGAACGCTTCGACACCGTGCGCAAGCGGGCACAACATCACGCGGAAATCGTACCAAAACTTCACCTAGCCCTCGCAAAAAAAAGCGCGCTCGAATGGGAGGCGCTTTTCGGTGAGGAGGTCCCTTGCGCAGCAGCGCGTTCCGTTGAAGATATGTTCGATCATCCCCAGGTGCTGAATCAAGGCCTGATCGCAACCTACCAACATCCTGTCGTGGGTCAGTATCGAGGTCTTAAACGTTCGGTTCGTTTTGGCCGCACACCAGGGCCAGAGCCATTTGCCGCGCCTACGCTCGGGCAACATACTGAAATCATCAAACAAGAAGCCGATCGACTCAGACGTGATAAAAACAAATCATGAGGGACACCTCTGCGAATCACCCGACTCCTGCTTCAGACAAGCTCATCGTGCCTAACAGCGCGGGAACGCAACGTCCCGCCTTGCTCGTACCGCGCCATGCCTGCGACGCCCATTTACACATTTATGACGACCGCTTTGAGCAGGCCGTGGATGCATCCGCCGGCCTCGAAAAAGCAACCGTGACGCAGTATCGCCTTTTGCAACAACGGCTTGGCACAAGCCGCGCGGTGATAGTGACCCCGCGCAGCTACGGCACGGACAATCGAGTCACCGTGGATGCGATCGCCCAGTTTGGACTCCAATATGCGCGCGGTGTGGCGGTTTTACGCAGCGACGCCTCAGATCAGACCATGGATGAACTCGATCGCGCGGGCATTCGAGGACTCAGATTTTCGCTCTACACACCCAAAAATGCAGCGGCTAATTTTGAGATGGTCGAACCGCTCGCCAAACGCATCGCGTGTTTAGGTTGGCATCTGCAATTACATTGGACGGCGGATCAGTTTGTCCAACACGCGGACATGCTTGAGCGTCTGCCCTGCCCGCTTGTGATCGACCATATGGGTAGGCTCCCGCAGCCTCTTGGCGTTCTGCACCCGGCCGTGACACTGATCAATCGTTTATTAGACAAAGGCGATACCTGGCTCAAGCTTTCCGGTGCGTATCTAGATAGTCGAATCGGAGAGGCGGATGGTTTTAGCGATGTCGATGTCGTCGCACGACACTGGATCTCTCAAGCCCCTGATCGTTTAGTGTGGGGTAGTGACTGGCCTCACCCGACGGAAGCACACAAGCCTGACGATGCGAACTTGCTGGATCGTCTAAGTCAATGGACTAGCGATCGCGCAGTGATTGAAAAAATACTGGTGCACAATCCTGCACGCCTGTACGGGTTCGACGCGCAAAACTAAACGTCCTCCTGAGTTCAGCCCAGCACGGGACGCAGGCGACGCGCGGCATCGCGCAACATCGTTTCAGTCGTATCCCAATCCACGCAGCCATCGGTCACGGAACAACCATAAGTCATTTTGCTATGGTCGGCCTGGATCGACTGGTTACCGGCGACAAGATTCGATTCGATCATCACGCCCACAATGGAGCGATTACCCGCAACGATCTGACTGACCACGTCGGACATGACCAAGGGCTGTAGCTCCGGTTTTTTGTAGCTATTCGCGTGCGAACAGTCCACCACGATATTGGGACGAATTTTGGCTTTATGCATCGCTTGCTCGGCCAAAGAGATCGAAACGGTATCGTAGTTGGGTCGTCCGTCTCCACCCCGCAACACGAGATGACCATAGGGATTACCCGTCGTGTGCACAATCGAGACCTGGCCTTGCGCACTGATACCCAAAAAACGATGAGGCTTAGAGGCCGACAAGATGGCGTTGACCGCGACGGTCATATCACCGTTAGTTGCGTTTTTAAAACCAACGGGCGTCGACAAGCCAGAGGACATTTCCCGATGTGTTTGAGATTCTGTTGTGCGCGCCCCAATCGCGTTCCAAGCGATCAAATCCCCGAGGTACTGGGGTGAAATTGGATCAAGCGCTTCAGAGGCCGCAGGCAATCCGAGTTCGTTGACCTCAAGCAAAAATTTTCGACCAAGAAGCATGCCTTCGTCGATTCGAAAAGAGTCATCCATATGAGGATCGTTGATGTAACCCTTCCAGCCAACCGTTGTGCGTGGTTTTTCAAAATAAACGCGCATAACGATGAGCAATACATCCGAGACCTCATCGGCTAGGGCTTTGAGACGACGCGCATAGTCCAAGCCTGCAACAGGATCGTGAATGGAGCACGGCCCGACCACCACAAACCGTCGCTGATCCTCTCCCCGCAAAATTCGATTGAGCGACTCTCGTCCGGCCTTAATCGTACCGGCTGCCTTTTCACTAAGTGGAATCTGTTGATGCAATTCCTGGGGCGTAGGCATGGCAAGGAAATCAGCAATATGCAGGTTTTCGGTCGAAGCGTCTGAGGATGAGGAATTC
>JBILJA010000138.1:0-6123 GCA_044368775.1 Burkholderiaceae bacterium | reverse complement strand
TGTTTGCCAAGTCAGGCCCTGAGCAGACAAGAGCCAACATTGAGTACCACGTCCAGCCGTTATCGCTCGAGCGTTTTGGTGAACCGCTGCATGATTTTCCGGCGTTTACCGCCTCGATCTGTAACGTGCGTCCCACGAGCCGTGGTCATGTCAATATTGTTTCGCCTGATACGGCACAGGCACCTGAAATTCTTTGTAACTATTTATCAACGGCAGAGGATCGACACGTTGCAGCGGATAGCATTAGGCTGACGCGTCGCATTGTCGGACAGTCGGCCTTGGCACGATTTAAACCTGTGGAAATTAAACCCGGCATCACCGTCGATGCACACGGTGCGCAGGATACAGAAGAGGCGCTTGCCCAAGCCGCGGGCGATATTGGCACCACGATTTTTCATCCGGTTGGAACGTGCAAAATGGGTCATGATGCGATGTCAGTTGTGGATGAGGCGTTGAGCATCCATGGATTAACCGGGATTCGCGTGGCGGACGCCTCGATCATGCCGACCATCACCTCTGGCAACACCAATTCGCCCACCATGATGATCGCGGAAAAAGCCGCCAGACTCATTCTTTTACAAAATACCTGATTACAAAACGTCTATCTCGGTACAGAATCTTAAGCATGACCTTTTAATCACAATCGACGACCATCCATTTTCCGGAGGCAATATGTCCGATCTCGCTTTTTCATCCCTCACCCAGCTCGCGCAGGGATTACAACAAAAAAAATACAGCTCCGAAGACATCACACGTGAGTATCTGACGCGGATTCAAAAAGCCAACGGCAAGCTGCACGCCTATGTGAGCGTGAATGAAGAAAGCGCGTTGCAGCAAGCGCGTGCTGCGGACTTGCGTCGTGCAGCGGGCTACACCTTGAGCCCAGTCGACGGTTTGCCCCTGGCGGTCAAGGATTTATGCGAAATGGAAGGCCAGATCACCACTGGGGGCTCACAGGACTGGATCAAGCGCCGCAGCCCCACCACATGTACCGCTGTCGAGCGCCTGATGCGCGCCGGCATGGTGAACTTGGGTAAGGTACACATGGTCGAGTTTGCTTTTGGTGGCTGGGGCACCAACCCCGTGATGGGTACGCCCTGGAATCCCTGGGACCTCAAGACACAGCGTGTGCCGGGTGGTTCTTCGAGTGGTTCTGGCGTGGCAGTTGCTGCGGCTCTTGCACCCGCTGCGCTCGGTTCGGATACGGGCGGTTCGGTCCGTATTCCTGCCGCACTCAACGGTATCACGGGTCAGAAAACTACCCGTGGTCTGATTAGCTTGCATGGCGCGCTGGCCTTGTCCGGGACCCTAGACTCTATCGGTCCGATGACACGCGATGTGCAGGACTCGGCGATCTTGACCGCTCTGATGGCCGGAGAGGATCCGCTTGATCCCACCAGCTGCAACCGTCCGATGTTTCACTGGAAAGCACCCGCGGCAGGTCCCAAGCCGTTGGCGGGTTTTCGCATCGCGATGTTTCCGCCTGAGCACTATCCGATTGCCTTGGGTCAGGACGTGGTCAAGATGCTTGATGACACGCGCCGCGTACTGGTCGATCTGGGTGCGCAAGTGATTGAAAAGCCCTTCCCGTTTGATTTCAACGACATGATGCTGCGCAACGGACAGATTATTGCCTCCGAGGCCTATGCCCTCCACCGGGCCTACATCGATGATGCGGAGCGTCCGTTTGGTGAGTTTGTGCGCAAGCGCGTGCAGTCTGGTCGGAAAATTTCTGGTGCTGACTATATTGACGCGATCGCACATCACCGTTTGACGATTGCGGCCTGGACCGACTGGATGAGCAATGTCGATGCACTGTTGTCGCCCAGCGCACCGATCGGTGCTTGCCCCTTGACCGAGGTGGACGAGTCCAAGACGCCGATGGCCGCCTTTACGCGTGCAGGCAACTACATGGGTTGCTCGGGGATGTCCCTGCCGGCTGGTTTTGCGGATAACGGCATGCCGCTGGGGGCGCAGTTGCTGGGCAAGCCTTTTGACGACGGCACCTTGGTGACAATCGGGATGGCTTTCCAAGCGGCGACGCAGTGGCACCTGAAACGCCCTGATTTGTCATCGCTCGGACTCTAAAAGGCAGGATTGCACGATGAAACGGGCGTGAAAACAGAGGGAGCTCCGTATTTACCGAGGGTTTCGGCTGAAAAGCCGTTAAAATACAAAGCTTTCCATCGTTTTCGCGTCCAAGAGTTTTATCGTGCCTATTTACGCTTATAAATGCACCGCTTGTGGTCATGCCCAAGACGTGTTGCAAAAGATTTCAGACAAGCCCTTAACGGTCTGCCCCGAATGTCATCAGGAGACCTACGCTAAACAGGTCACCGCCGCGGGCTTTCAGCTTAAAGGCTCCGGCTGGTATGTGACAGATTTTCGCAATAATGGTGGCGGGGATAAGGGTAGTGCCAAGACAAGCGAGCCGGCACCCGCTGTGACGGCGGCCGATGGTGCTGCGTCAGCCGCGTCGACGGGTTCTGAGGGTGGATCTGGCGCATCGGGTGCATCAGGTGCATCAAGCCCTTCCAATGGCTCTGGGTCTGCACCTGCTGCAACCCCGGCCTCCAACACCTCCACGAGCTCTTCCGGCACCTCAAGTTCTCCAACTCCTGCAAGCTCGACGTCCTCGTCGAGTAAGCCTGCTGCAGGTGGCTCAGCGGCTTGAGGTCGCTGAACACCACTCGTCAGCGTTTACTTAAAGCCCACCCTCATCATGCGATCCTTTAAAAAGTACTTCATTACAGGTTTGCTCATTTGGGTGCCATTGGTCATCACCGTGTGGGTGTTAGGTCTTGCAGTCAGTACGCTTGAGAGCGTGGTGCCGACATTTTTGTCACCCCAGGCGCTGTTTGGGCGCGATATTCCAGGCTTTAGAGTCGCCGTTGTGATCGCGGTTGTTCTGGTCACGGGCATCCTAGCGGCTAATTTTCTGGGTCGCGGGATTGTCCAGCTCTGGGAAAACATCCTCGGTCGTATTCCTCTCGTGCGCTCGATCTACAACTCGGTCAAGCAAGTCAGCGACACGCTGCTTGCGCCGAACGGTCAGGCTTTTCGCCAAGCTGTGCTGGTGCAGTATCCACGTCAGGGCAGCTGGACGATTGGTTTGTTGACGGGGGCGCCGAGCGGAGAGGTCGCACGCTTGCTCCCCGGTGAGCATGTGAGTGTTTACATACCTACGACGCCCAACCCGACCTCAGGCTTTTTTCTGATGCTGCCGCGCAGCGAGGTTCAGCCCTTGGAGATGTCGGTCGATGCCGCCTTGAAATACATTGTTTCGATGGGTGTCGTGGCGCCAGCACCAAACACAGCGGCAGCAAAAAGAAAGCCTGCGCCGCCAAATGAGTAATATCTAAGTTGTCACGTTTTCACGCTTTTAAAGAATTTACCGATTAATTTTTGTCAGATCTCTTTGTACGATCTTTTGGAGTTTGCATGCGTACCTGCTACACCGGTCAGGTTTGTCGTGACCACCTTGGTCAAACAGTCACCCTTTTTGGTTGGGTGCATCGTCGCCGCGATCATGGTGGCGTGATTTTTATCGATCTGCGCGACCGTGCGGGTCTGGCCCAGATCGTGTTTGATCCTGACAATGCCGAGGGTTTTGCCACAGCCGAGCGCCTGCGTAACGAGTTTTGTATTCGCATCACTGGCTTGGTGCGTGAGCGTCCCGCCGGCACGACCAATTCTGACCTTGCCTCTGGCGAAATAGAGATTCTGTGCCGCGAGGTCGAGATCCTCAATCCATCTGTCACGCCTCCGTTTCAGCTTGATGATGAAAACCTCTCCGAGACGACACGTCTGACACACCGTGTGTTGGACCTGCGCCGCGGTCAGATGCAACGCAACATGATGCTGCGCTATCGCGTGTCGATCGAGGTGCGCAAGTTTCTCGACCAACTGGGCTTTATCGATATCGAAACGCCGATGCTCACCAAGAGCACGCCCGAAGGCGCGCGTGACTATCTCGTGCCTTCGCGCGTCAATGCCGGCGAGTTCTTTGCCTTGCCCCAGTCGCCCCAGCTCTTTAAACAGATGTTGATGGTGTCGGGTTTTGATCGTTACTACCAGATCACCAAGTGTTTCCGCGACGAAGATCTGCGTGCTGATCGCCAGCCTGAATTTACCCAGATCGATTGCGAAACATCGTTTCTAAACGAGACTGAGATCCGTGCCATTTTTGAAGAGATGATTCGTCACGTCTTTAAAGCTGTGCAAAATGTGGAACTGGCAGCAACCTTTCCAATCATGGCGTATAGCGAAGCCATGCGGTTGTATGGTTCGGACAAGCCCGACTTGCGCGTCAAGCTCGAATTCACCGATCTGACCGATGTGATGCAAGACGTGGACTTTAAAGTCTTTGCACAAGCCGCAACCACCGAAGGCAGCCGTGTGGTGGCCTTGCGTGTGCCAGGCGGCGGTGCGATCTCGCGTAGCGAAATCGACAACTACACCAAGTTTGTCGCGATCTACGGCGCAAAGGGCTTGGCCTGGATCAAGGTCAACGACATCGCTGCTGGTCGTGATGGGTTGCAGTCACCGATTGTCAAAAATATCCACGATGCCGCCTTGGCAGAAATGGTCAAGCGCACCGGCGCACAAAATGGTGATCTGATTTTCTTTGGCGCGGATCGTGTCAAAGTCGTTAACGATGCGATTGGTGCCTTGCGCGTCAAAATCGGTCACAGCGAGTTTGGTAAAGCAAACGGTTTGTTTGAAAATGTCTGGAAGCCACTGTGGGTCGTGGACTTTCCGATGTTTGAATACGACGAAGAGGCCGATCGTTACGTCGCCGCTCACCATCCCTTTACCAGCCCCAAAGATGGTCACGAAGATCTCCTCACCATAGACCCGTCCAAGGCGATCGCCAAAGCCTACGACATGGTCCTCAACGGTTGGGAAATCGGCGGCGGCTCCGTGCGTATTCATCGCGAAGAAGTCCAGAGCAAGGTATTCCGTGCGCTGAAAATCGACGCAGAAGAAGCCCAGCTCAAGTTTGGTTTCTTGCTGGATGCGTTGCAGTATGGCGCGCCGCCGCATGGTGGTATCGCCTTCGGTCTGGATCGTATCGTCACCATGATGACCGGTGCCGAGTCGATTCGCGACGTGATTGCTTTCCCCAAGACACAGCGTGCTCAGTGCTTGCTGACACAAGCGCCCTCACCTGTGGATGAAAAGCAATTGCGCGAATTACACATCCGTTTGCGTCAGCCCGAAGTCAAACAGGGCTAAATGTCCCTGCTTCGTGTCGTCAGCTACAACATCCACAAAGGTCGCTCCCTCGCGGGACGCGACTCGATGGGGGAGCTGCGACTCGGTCTGCATGGGCTACGACCCGATGTGATGTTTTTGCAAGAAGTGCAGGGCCGCAATGATAAACATTTGCGCCTGCACGCGCAGCATGAGTCACTTGCCGCTGCCTTGCACATGGAGTGCGCGTATGGCTGTAATGCCATACGCAGCAAATCTGATCATGGCAACGCGCTGCTTTCGCGTCACCCTATCATCTCCTATGAAAATCAGGACATCTCGGATCATCGACTCGAGCAACGTGGTTTGCTGCATGGCGTAATCAAGGTTGCGGGTCGTGAGGTGCATTGCTTTGTCGTTCACCTCGGCTTGTTCGCAGGAGGTCGCAAGCGGCAAATAGAAGTGATGGCCGAGCGCATCAACCGCATGGTGCCTGAGGGCGCGCCGATTCTGATTGCCGGTGACTTTAATGACTGGAAAGATACGCTCGCGCCCTTCTTCGTCGAGCAGCTTGGTGTGTACGAGGTGTTTGCGAATTCACCCCGTACGCATGGCATCGCACCAAGGCTCAAAGAGTCTATGCATCATTTGAAGGGTGTGTGGCGCGGAGAAAGTCAGGATGAAATCCGAGCGGGCGTCGTGGGGCGACAACTCGAGCGTCGCAATCAACTCATGATGCCGGGGCAGCAAAGTATGTTGCCGCCACCGAGGACATTTCCGTCGGCGTTTCCGATGTTGAGATTAGATCGTATTTACCAGAGAGGGTTCGCCGTCAGAAGCGCGCGCGTACTCAGAGGCCGACCTTGGTCACAGCTGTCTGATCATTCGCCTATTTTGGCGGAGCTAGAGTTGCCTTGAGTGTTAACT
>JBILJA010000137.1:0-6184 GCA_044368775.1 Burkholderiaceae bacterium | reverse complement strand
CATCGCTAAACGGTTCGGTGCGCTGGCTTTCTCGGCCTGCTTCGCAGGCTACCCTCAGACCCCTTGCGTTGACGGAGCCGACCCCAAACTCGCTTCGCTCAAACAGGGGGTCGTCTTTTTTCCGTCAATGCCGCGGGGTTTCGGCTCGATAGACAGCGCACCGAACTGCTTAGCGCTGCGTGGCTTTCTTTAACTTAAGCGCTCTGGGTTGCAGCTCGTGGGTTTTATGGCTGCTACTGTTCTGAGTCTAGCCTCTGCTGAGCCAGTTCTCTTAGTTTGACTCTCTGGAATTTGTCGCCATTGGCGCTTGCTGTGGCGGGAAAGGCGTCGATGAACCAGAGATGGGTGGGGACTTTGAAGGCTGCGAGTTGTTTGGAGAGTCTGGTGAGGATGGCATGAGTGTCGATTGATTTGCTCTGCCTCTGATCGCTGTGTGTATCTGATGCAATTGCAAAGGCGACAGGCCTGAGTTGGCCCTTGATTTCAATGCCGACAACTTGAGCGCTTTTGATTTCAGGCTGCTCAGCGAGCACCTGTTCAATCTCTGTCGGATCGACGAGAAAGCCACCGAGTCGCATGGTGTCGCCCATTCGGGATTGATAGACAAAGCTGCCGTCTGTTCTGACATATCCAAGGTCGCCTGTTTTAAAAAAACCATCCTCTGTGAAGGCTTCTTTGGTGGCGAGTGGGTTGTTGAAATATCCTTTGAACAAAGTCGGAGAGTGAATTTCCAGCTCGCCTGAGACGCTTGGTGCGCAGAGCGCGCCTGAATCTGGGTCCCGAGCGCGCACACGCGCAAGTGAGTTTGCTGCGGGATAACCGCCACCGAGCGCGCGCTCCTCGATGGGCATAGCAGGATTTTGCAGAGAAAAAAGTGCCATCACTTCGCTCGACCCATACAAGCCCCGCATGGGGATGCCGCGAGGAATGAGTGCTTTTGCCAGATCAATGAAACGGGGGCTAAAGGATGCAAAGCCAAACGTTTTCAGGGAAGGAAAGGGCATTGACTCGGCATCCTCAACCAAACGACGCAACATCTCGTCGCTGCCAAAAACATGAGTAATCTGTTCCGCTTTAATCAGAGATGCGGCAGTATTTCCATCAAAAAAATCCATCAGTACAACAGGCATACCGGCAGCGATCGCACCCAGCGCGCTATTCAAGCCGAAGACACCACACAGTGGCAGCGCTGCGAGCAACTTGTCGCCAGGCTCTCCTAAGTGATAACCCGAGGCGACGTGTTGAGCATGCTCGCTGAGGGTCCGTTGCGTATGCATGACAAGCTTTGGTCCCTTGGTGGTGCCTGAGGTCGTAAAAAACGCGATATTTTGATCGGCGAGTAAGCTTGGGTCAACTGCGTCTTTTGCAAAACAATCGTCCACCAAAGAATTGGGATTAAACGTAATGACTGGACGGTCAAGTAAATGAGTCGGCGTAGAGTCATCTGCATCCAGCATGATGACGCGCTGTAGATGGCTGAGCGCTTGAGCATCGACATCTTTTACGACTGAAGCGAAATCGATCTTTTTAAAACTGAGCTGCAGGATCAGTGTTGTGGCTTGTGAGTTGGTCAAAATAAATTGCAGCTCAAGCGCACGATATTTTGTATTGACAGCAACTAGTGTGGCACCGATTTTGGCTATTGCAAAAAGCAGGACGAGCCATTCGGTACGATTGACCAGCCAAACTGCGACATGATCGCCGGGTTGAATCCCATGCTGAAGCAGCCAGGCGGCTGTTTGATGGACTTGATGGTCAAACTGTTCATAACTCACAGCTTGACCATCTTGAACGAGCATGACGGCGTTTGGGTGACGCGCTAGATATTGTTGGTAAATCGTGATCAACGTGCCTGCATACGACATATCAATACAGTTCCATGAGTTCTGTATTGTTACTGAACGCTTCAGGTGAGCCTTCACGGATGATTTGGCCTGATTTCATTACGATGACACGATCAGAAATTTTGAGCGCTTCACGAACGTTCTGTTCAACAATCAAAATTGACATTTTGCGCTCTTGTTGAAGGGCACGGAGTGGCCCAGCCAAGTCTTGAAATAATTTAGGCGCAAGACCGATCGAAGGTTCATCGAGTAGCAGGCAGCGAGGTTGACTCAAGAGTGCTCTGCCGAGAGAGACCATTTGTTGCTGCCCCCCCGAAAGCGTACCAGCGCGTTGCGTATAAAACTTTTTAATCATGGGCAGAACATTCATGACCCATTCAAGTCGGGCGGACTGTTCGCCGGTCGGGATATGGTTGGCCCAAAAGCCAAGCTTCATGATTTCGGCGACCGTCAATCCAGGAAAAACGCCTCGGCCCTCAGGCACCAGCGCGATACCGGTAGCACTGAGTGCTCTTGGATCGGGTTTGATGATGGATTGACCTTCGAGCGTGATGGATCCGTGCTCCAGGGGAACGAGCCCAAACAACGCCTTAAGGAGTGTGGATTTGCCAGCGCCATTGTGACCAATCAAGCACAAGACCTCGTTGTATTGGAGACTGACATTAAAGTCTTCTAGTACCGGCCTGCCGCCATAACCAACCCGCAGATTTTTAGCTTCGAGAAATGGACCCTGGCTCATGAGCGGTCTCCAAAATAAATAGCCGCCAGATGCGGGTCTTTGAGAATGTCCTGTGAGCTGCCTTGTGCCAGAAGTTTGCCCTGATCTAAAAAGGCGACACGGTCTGAGAGCTGGATCACGATATCTAGGTTGTGTTCAATGATGCAGATGGTGATGCCGCGTTTGGCATAGTTACGCAATAGCGATACGAAGCGTTCAAACGAGCGTGGGTCGAGTCCGGAGGCAGGTTCGTCGAGTAACCAAAGTTTGGCTTCACTTGCCATGATGCGGGCCAAACTGAGGAACTTTCTTTCTGCATACGCCAGATCAACCGCGCGTTCATTGCGTTTATCGCTGAGTTGGGTTTCCTCAAGAATCTCCGTGACTCTGCGCTCGGCCGCTTCTTTGCCTCCTTGCCATAGCCAACTGCTGCGCTCCATCACCGTCATAATATTTTCTTCGACGGTCATTTGGTTAAAGAGGCGTAAGTCCTGAAACGTGCGCGCAATTCCCATGCGCGCAATCTGCCAGGGTTCAAAGCCTTTGAGCGGCTTACCGAGCCAGTGTACGGTTCCGCTCGTGGGGACGAGGTGACCGGTAATGAGGTTAAAGAGTGTGGTTTTTCCTGCGCCGTTCGGACCAACGAGGGTCGTGATGACGCCGGCTGGCAAGTCCATGGTGACATCGGAGATCGCCTGAAGTCCACCAAAATTTTTATGAATGGCACGAATCTCAAGAAGAATTTCTTGAGGCGCATGAGGCATAGGCGCGGCGTTCCCGGCCGTGTTGGCAGAGGTGGGTGCAGTTGCGGTCGTCATGCTGCCTTCCCCTTTGTTCGTCCACCTACAAGACCGCCTGGTCTAAACATCATCAGTAGAACCATCGCGAGTCCATAAATGATTTGCTGGATCGTACCAAGCTCAGAGGGTGGTAGAAAGGGAAGATAAGTCAGTGCGGCAGGCAAAGACATCAGTAGGGCTGCACCGACGATTGGTCCAAACAAAGTGCCTGTTCCGCCAATGATCACCATCGCCATCAACAAAATCGACATTTCCAGCATAAAGCTTTCAGGGTTAATGAAGCTCATATAAAACGCATAAAGTGAACCAGCTACACCAGCAAGTCCTGCTGAAACGGCGACAGAAAGTGTTTTGACAGCATTGACATGCTTGCCATAGGTTTGCGCGGCAGATTCGCTATCTCGAATCGCCATCAAGCTACGACCAAAACTGCCTCGCACTAGTAATGCCGTGATAGCAAGGACCAACAAAAGAATCACGAATGCAAGTGCGAGAAAGGCGGTGTCGTTATTAAATACATATCCAAACAAATTGGGCCTTGGAATGCCAATCATGCCGCCGAGACCGCCTGTCACGGATTTCCACTCAGAAAAAATGGTCACGCCAATGACTTGCAAACCAAGCGAGGCGGCGACAAAGTATTCACCTCGCACACGTAAAGCTGGCAGCGCGAGCGCCATTGAGAGCAAGCCGGAAATCATTGCCGATGCAAGTAGACAGAGTAAGAGTGAGTCGGAGAAGTTCAAAGCAATATAAGCGGTGGCATAGGCGCCCACGCCAAAGAATACGGCATGTGCAAGAGAAAAAATTCCTGCGTAGCCCATGATGAAGTTCAACGTCAGGGCAAGGATACCGTTGATGCAAAAAAGGACGGCAATATTTTGTAGGTAGGCAATCATGTTGTGTCCCTCCTTAAGAAACTGTAGCTCGACCGTACACGCCACCGGGACGGAACAGGATGAACAGGAACAAAATGACGAAGGTGACAGCTTCGCTCCACTGTGGATCGATAAAAGCTAAGCAAAGGTTTTCTGCGAGACCAAGGAGCAATCCTGCAACGGCCGCGCCTTTTAAGCTTCCGACTCCGCCTACGATTGTCGCGGCGATGCTAATCAACATGACGTGATTGCCCATGGATGGATTTAAGCCTGAGGTCGCCGCAGTCAAAATGGCAGCGGGGACGACTAAGACTGAACCGATCAGAAAAACATATTGAGAAAGACGGCGTGGTGTTAGACCGTATACTTCGATCAATGCGGGATTTTCACCTAAGGCACGCAGTGCGATACCCAAATTGGTACGTGTCAACAGCCATTGAAGCAGGGCAAAAGATACGATGGCACTGACAAGAACTGCTCCAGCGATGGGCGCGATAAAGAGACCTGGAATGATTTCAAGGCTCTTGCTTAGCGAGGTGCTGACCGTCACCATTCCGCGACCGAATACGATCGAGATGACGTTCTGCACCACGATGGCTGCACCAAAAGAAGCGACAAACACTGTGAAGAAGGAGCCCTCGTGGCGCTGGATGACTGCATAGACCCAGCGATCTAGCAGAACACCAAACAAACCCGCTGCTGCTGCCGAGGCAAGCGCTGCAAGTGGCCATGCCCAACCCAATACGACATAACATTCATAGAAAATAAAGCCAGCGATTGTAAATGTCGCGCCATGCGCGGCATGAAAAATGCGGGTCATGCCGAAGATCAGCGAGAACCCGGCCGCAACCAGTGCGTAGAGCGCACCGGTTTGCAGCCCATTGGCTAACAATTGGGCAAACAGCATGGGGCAGTTTCCTATTTAGACATACGAAGGACGCGTGGACAAAGCCCACGCGTTGACCGACTCGCTCGCTTATTTACCTGCGGAGATCACTCTGCTCTTGCCATCACCCACCATCTCATTGATTTGAATGGGTGACTTGACAGTGCCGTCCTCAGCAAAAGAGACTGTTGCGCCCACGAATTGGAAATTTTTCGTGGCTTTGCGTTGTGCTAACAGATTTTCACCTGTGACAGGCTTGCCTGCTTTTTCAAGTGCTGCAGCGAGGTCGGCGAAGGTCAATACGGCGTTGTAGTAGTTAAGCACATACATATTTGGCTCTTTACCGTATTTCTTTTTGTAGTCCTCTTCAACACGCTTGGTCAGGGGATCGTTTTTGTTTAACGAAACTTGCTGACTGGTGTAAACAAGGCCTTTGGCTTCTGGAAGACTCAGAATTGAAGGCAAGGACATGGCCGAATAACTCGCCAGGGGTTGGCTCACACCATTGTCACGAAGCTGCTTGACCAATTGAACCTGTTGGTTGCCGTAGGTCGCGATGTAAACAGCATCAGGTTTTGTGTCACGTACACGCGCAGCAACGCCAGAGAACTGTTGTGCAGTAGTAGGAATCGAGAATGAACCCACCACATCGCCACCAGCAGCTTTCACTTCTTTAGTAAGATCTTTTAGGATGGCCTGTCCAAGCGGATCATCGACGTAAATGAGCGCGATACGCTTATAGCCTTTTTCTTTGACAAGATAAGGCACCATTGCGGTGACTTCAAAGTTCGCCAAAGGAATCGTGTTCCAGAAATATTCGCCTAGCATCGCTAAATCAGGACCCACGCCCCCACCGTTTACCATCACAGTCTTGGTGCGCGCACCGATCGGTGCCATGGCCTTTGAAACACCTGTAAAGGCGGAGAGGATGTAGGGTACTTTGCTCACATTGACGAGTTTATTGGCTGCAATGACGCCTTGAGCGGGCAGCGCTTGGCTATCTTCATACACGATCGATAGCTTGCCTGATAATTTTTTATCAGCATTAATATGCTCAA
>JBILJA010000031.1:0-21242 GCA_044368775.1 Burkholderiaceae bacterium | reverse complement strand
CAGTCTGAGATACCAGCGAACGTTCACGTCCCGCAGCCGATAGCGGTCTTCCGCGCTTACTAAAGGTAGGAATAGCATCGAACAACTCACGCGCATACGCATGCTCTGGCGCACGAAAGAACTTTTCAGCCGAAGCTGTCTCAACGACCTCGCCATGACGCATTAAGGCAACGGTATCTGCCACATCCTTCACCACAGCTAGATCATGCGTAATTAACAAAACTGCCATCCCAAGCTCTTTCTGAATATCGGCCAACAGCGTCAACACTTGTGCCTGAACCGTTACATCCAGTGCCGTGGTGGGCTCGTCAGCGATCAATAACTCCGGTTCGGCCGCCAAAGCGATAGCGATCATGACGCGCTGCTTTTGTCCGCCAGAGAACTGAAAAGGATAGTCATCCACTCGACGCGCAGGGTCCGGAATCCCGACACGCTCGAGCCACTGGATTGCCCTTGCACGTGCAGCTTGCCCGCGAAGCGTTGTATGCGCCTCGATTGCCTCAATAATTTGCTGACCAATGCGCATCACCGGGTTCAGACTAGTCGCAGGCTCCTGAAAGATCATCCCAGCACGCCCACCCCGCACGTCCCGCATCGCCACCTCAGGCAGACCCAGTAACTCTGTGCCTTCCAACACAACGCGTCCACGCGTCACCTGCAAGGCCTCTGGCAGCAATCGAAGTAACGCCATCGCTGTCATGCTTTTGCCGGAACCAGATTCACCGACCAACGCAAAAGTTTCGCCCCGCTGCACAGTTAAAGCCAACGCCTTTACAGCAAGCTGAAAACGATCTTGCGTATCAATCGAAACATCAAGGTCTGTCACTTGCAACACTGGCTGAAGGACAGGCTTATGCCCTTGCAGGCTAGTCGACAAAGCCGTGTGAGCCGTCGTGACGCTTCCCTCGGGCAAGGCTGCAGACCTGCGGCTTAGCCGAAACGATCTAGAACGCGGGTCAAAGGCATCACGAACCGCGTCTGCAAACAAATTTGCCGCTAGCACTAAAGCTAGCATGAATAGAAATGCAGCAAGCAAATTCCACCAAATCATCGGATCGCGCGACATTTCAAATCGCGCTTTCTCGATCATCGATCCAAAAGAATTCATGCTCGGATCAACACCGATACCAAGGTAGGAAAGCACAGCTTCGTAAAGCACCAACCCAGAGAACTCCAGTACGACCGTGATCAACACGATGTGCATCACATTGGGTAACAGATGTCGAGCCATAATACGGAAATTCGAAATACCAAATGCCCGGGCTGCCTGGACATACTCGAGCTCACGTAGCTTGAGTGATTCCGCACGCAACAAACGGCATAAGCCGGCCCAGCCGGTAAGACCTAAAATCATGCACAGTAAAAACAGACGCAAGTCTGCCCGCTGAACAGAGGTCGGAAACAAACCAGGGTTTGTGTCGATGTATACCTGCATCATTAACACACAGGCGGCAATCAACAGCACCCCGGGAATCGATGTCAGTGTGGTGTAGACATACTGAATGACATCATCAATCCAGCCTTTAAAGTAGCCCGCAGCAATGCCAAACACGATTGCTGGAGGCAGCATCGCAATGGTAGTCAGACTACCAATTACCCAAGCGGTACGCACACTCTTCAACGCTTGCCACAGAACATCGTTACCCGTGCGATCTGTCCCCAGAACGTGGTAGCCCGAGGCCAACCCAACGACAATACCAAGTAACAAACAGACAGTCGTCGACGTGATCAAGATTGCGCGCCAAGGAATCTCAGTTTGACCGGCTAACATGTGTTGCCAAAACTCAAGACGTGTGCCACGCTTGACACAAAGCATCCGCAGGCCGACTAGCAAGGCCGCTAACAACGCACCACCACCGAACCCCAACAAGAGCCGCTTCAACACATCAGCGAACCATTGCTCCTGCGGCTCACCAAGATGCCGCCCCCCAAAACGCAACCTAGGGAAGTCGCGTACTGGGGCACCACCTTCTTGCAAAATAGTTTCCTTTGTGAACTGTTGCCAAGACAGGGGTGACGAGTAAGTTTTTTCAGGTCGGACAAAAGCCGTATCCTCAAGCAAAACATCTAATAAAGACACTACTTTTGGCGCATACACGACTGCGCTTGCATTGGTAGCCCCTGGCGCAGGCGGCAGTCTTAACTGAAAATGGATTGAGTCCAACAGCCCGACTACAACGAACAAGGACAGCACAACGGCCGAACACATCGCCGGCGTGTTGCGCGCAACGCGCCCCCAAGTCGCACGAAGAGTACGCGAACGCGATACATGCCAGGCATAACCTATAACTACTGCAACCAAAGCAAATAATGCAGCGTCCGTCCAGAGGAGAATAAATTTTGGCATGATCACTCGAACCGTACGCGCGGATCAGCGAGCGTATAAGAAATATCGGCCAAAATTAGTCCCAGAATGTAGAGCGCAGCTCCTAGAAAGACCATCGCACGTACGACCGAAAAATCTTGTCCACTAATAGCGTCGATGGTGTAGCTTCCAAGTCCAGGGATCCCAAAGAACGACTCTGAAATCAAGCTTCCCATAAAGAGTAACGGTAGCGCCGAGACCGCGCCCGTTAGGATCGGCAGCATGGCATTACGCAATACGTGTTTGAACAACACTGCGCGCTCACTTAGGCCCTTAGCACGCGCCGTGCGGACGTAGTCTTTACCCACTTCTTCTAAGAAAAGACTCCGCAAAAACCGTGCCTCTGGACCTAACCGTGCAATCACAGCAACCAAAATAGGTAAAGCCAAAAACTTTAAGGCGTCCCATCCCCCAGTAAAACCAGAGTAAGGCACTAGACGAAGCAATTTAGAAAACAGCCACTGCCCAGCGATGATGTAGAAAAGCCCAGAGATTGACAACATCACTACGCACAACACTACCCCCCAAAAGTCCAAGTGCGTTGTTCGAAAGAAAACCAGCAGCAAGGCGAAGGCAATACTCACCAGCAGACCCAGGATAAATGTCGGAATCGCTAACGCCAGGCTTGGCCACATCCGCTTACCAATTTCACGTCCAATGTCTCTGCCCTCATCGGAGGCACCAAAGTCAAATCTCAACAAGGGGACCGAGCGTTGATAGAAAATCGTGTCGGTGTATTGCTCTAAACCACGCGCTTGTGTGTTGATGAACAAGGGCTTGTCATAACCGCGCTCGACCTTCCACTTCGTAATCGCATCAGCACTTACGCGCTGACCACCAATCGCAAGCCGAGCCATGTCGTCGGGTGTGTTCACAGCAAAAAATAACACGAAGGTAAAAAGATTGACCCCTATCAGGATCAACACACCGTAGAACATTCGACGCACAACGTATCCGATCATTTTGGCGTCTCCACAACGTCGCCCATGGCATTCTGTTGCGCTTGTTGGCGAAGTGCGCGCCAGGCCGGCCAAACCAATACGCCGAGTAGACCAAACAGCACCAGCAGTGGCCACCAAACCGGCGGATTCCATTCGGCTATTTTTTTACTACGCAACTCCGTATCAATCGTCATGTACTGCAAGCTATTACGCACCATTTGAGTCGGCTTGGCATTACCGACCCATTGCTGAAAAGCACCGCCTGACTTTGGAAAAGCACCAAACATCCAAGGAGCATCCTCTTGCAGGATTTTTATCATTTGTGCGATGACTTGCGCTTTTTCATCACCATCCGGCAGGTCTCGCATTCTTTCAAAGAGTGCGTCGTACTCTGGATTGACATAGTTAGAGGCATTTTCACCGCCCTTGCCTGCTTTCGCATTTGGACCGTAAAGCAGAAACAAAAAGTTTTCTGCATCGGGATAATCAGCGACCCAGCCCCACATATACATTTGGGCAACGCCTCTTGCCATTTTTTCCTGAAAGCGGTTGTAGTCGGTGGAGCGCACATCAAGCTGGACGCCAATATTCGCGAACTGACGGCGCATCCAATCGAGCGTGGGGCTCGAGCCACCCCCACCACTTGCCGAATCAAAATGCAAGACGAGCGGTGCGCCCGTTTTTGCATCTCTACCGTTTGGATAGCCTGCTTCGGCCAACAAGCGACGGGCCTCGTCGAGCGACTTGCGTTGTGGTTTGCCATCCTTGACGTCGTACACCACGCGATTGAACCCCGCCTCGCCACTCACATAACCGAGAATACCGGGAGGGATGGGACCATAGGCGACTTGCGCCTGATCATTTTGAAAGATCGCGACAAACTCTTCCCAATTAAAGGCGATGCTAAGTGCCTGACGCAGTTTGCGATTACGCGTCTGCTGCTCTGGCGTGTCTCCCTGCCCCACGATTGGGTCACGCCAATTGAAACCAAAATATTGCATTTGCGCTTCGACCGTGGTGGGAAGCTGAATCCCGTGCTTGGCGTACAACGCTGCTTTTTCTGACGAGTCGCTGGCAGCCACCAACATGGCCACGCCCGTATCACCGCGATCGACTTGGGGGATATCGTAGTAACCCTGCATGAACTTTCCCTGCAGAGGAATACTTTCTTTTTCAATATTAAAAACAATTCGATCAATGAAAGGCGTCATTTTGCCGCAATCGGCCAAGAGACCTGCGGCTTGATCGCCCGGTTCTCCCTCGCAAGGATAAGGCTCGCCGCGAAAATTCGGATTACGAGAAAGCACGTGACGTCTATTTTGCAAAGACTCGGTCAACATATAGGGGCCCGTACCAACCGGCCAGTGATTCAATGAGAGATTGCGCTGGGCCATACCTGATTGGCTATAAAAGCGATCCGCCTCCCAAGGAATGGGTGCGACAAACGTCATGGCGAGCCAATACTTAAACTGCGGATATAGCCCTTTGACCCGAATACGCAAGGTGTGTTCATCGAGCGCCTCAATGCCAGAAAAGCCCACGTTGCGCAGATCGAGCCAAGGTAAATCGCGCGCGCCCACGGATACGTCCTTACGTAAATCCGCATCGATTTCACGCAAACGCTTGCCATAGGCTTCCATGCCAACGATGTGCTGAGCCAAGGTCGAAAAAATCGGTGAAGCGACGCGTGGGCTCGCGAGCCTGCGCAAGGCATACACGTAATCGTGTGCCGTTAATTCGCGCGTCCCCGTCGCTGTAAAGTCAGGAATCGCAAACTTACCTTCAAACTCCTGCGCATCGATCGGCCAATAACGAAAGCGGCCATCCTCCTTGCGAGCGAAAGAGGGATGCGGTTGAAACAATATACCGGGACGTAGGCTGATATCATAAATACTCTCGACAATCTCCGAGGGTTGAGCCTCTACATCCAGTGTGTTGCCTTGCCAGTCCAGAAATATTGGCTCGGCCACGTGCGTCGCAGTGCGCGGAATCAGCTCGTAGGGGCGCTTAAGGTAGTGGTAACCATACAGCGGCTCGTAAATATTGTAGGTATACGGCGTTTCATCGGTTGAATATGAACGCGCCGGATCGAGATATTTTGGAGAGCGTTGTGTAAACGCCGTGTAAAGAACGTTCTGCTTTTCTGCGCCCGCCACATAAGGACTATTAATGGATGAAGTCCAGGATGCGCGACTCCACTCCGTCACTGGGTCACAACCAGTCAGAGTGACGATTGCGCAAAGCGCAATCGTTTTTTGCAGGATGCCTAGACGGCTTACGAGCATTTTTTATTTTTCCAGCACTGCACTCGCCACTCCCAAGGCGCGACAGCACCAGGCTCAGCCCAAAGTCCAAGCTTTTTCTGACGCGCAGACTTTTCTAACTCAAGCAAAGACTTGTCACGTAAAAACTTTCCTTTGGCCTGTTGATTCGCCCAGGCAAATCCCTGCTCGACTTGCAACCGGTTGGCGGTAGTACCGTCAACCGGGATGTCACAGATATGGCGGTCGTAGTGATCCTTTTCAAAACAAGTGATCGTGATTGTTTTGCCCGCCACATAATTTGCTAAATTTTTTCTAGACGCCTCACCAAAGGGTTGGCCAGGCTGACTGCTACCGTGCGCCGTTTCAGGGGCATCGATACTCGCCAAACGGATGCGCTCTTGTTTGTTGTCTATCAACAGGTTGATGGTATCTCCATCTGACACCCGGACGACTTTTCCGGTCAGTTTATAAGGTGCGCCAGCCGCGTGTGCCGTCGGGACAAGTTGTAAGAACTGATTTTGTGAACCGAAGAGAGCCATGAGGGCCAGTGCCGCAGCAAGGATTCCAAAAAAAGTGCTATTGATTTGCTTATTATTTTTCATTTAAATGATTGATTTGTATGTAAAAATTGATCAAAAGTCTCTTAAATGCTGCTTGATGCACCCAAGACGACAAGGCACAATGCCTTGCGCTTTTTGAGCCTCAATCTTGCACTAAGTTCAAACTGACCGCCAACATGATTTAATGCTGAATGACCGCATCGACGGCAACAGACATCAGACCACATCTGGGTAAAGTTTAACCATGCAGATCGTATTTCTTGACAGCGACACTATTACAACCCCTTTACCCGTCCCTGATTGGGCGACTAAATGGGTCAATCTCCCTGCCACCCCCCAAGATCCTGACGCTGTCGTCAAAGCGCTGGCCGAGGCCGATATTTGCATCACTAACAAGATCAAACTGACTCCCGCCATTTTGGCGCGCTTGCCCCGTCTGAAGTTTGTCTGCGTCGCCGCCACCGGCTATGACTGCGTCGATCTGCAATCCTGTCGCGAACACGGGATCGTCGTCTCCAACGTACCGGGCTACTCCAGACAGAGCGTAGGCGAAGGCGTGATTGGTTTTATTTTTTCGCTTCGCCGCGCCCTGCCTTATTACCAAACGACTGCGCGTCAGGCGTGGCCCGGCTCTTCCCATTTTTGTGTTCATGGCGCGCCCATCCACAATGTGCGGGGCGCAACCCTAGGTATTTTTGGTCGTGGCGCCATCGGCAATGAGGTCGCGACCCTTGCTCAAGCTCTCGGCATGAACGTGATTTTTGGCGAACACCGTCACCGCCCTGATGTGCGTCCTGGTTATGTTCGCTTTGAAACACTGTTGGCTCAGAGCGACGTCATCACGCTGCACTGCCCACTGACCGAAGCCACACGAGGCATGATCGGTCAGGCGGAGATCGCCCAAATGAAGCCTGGTGCCATGTTAATTAATACTGCGCGCGGCCCACTCATCAATGAGCAAGCGGTCGCCGATGCTTTGCTGAGCGGTCAATTAGGCGGTGTGGCACTCGATGTGCTCGCAGTCGAGCCGCCTCCCGCTGAAAATAAACTTCTTCAGATGCACCTACCTAATCTGATCATCACCCCGCACATCACTTGGGCAAACGAACATGGTATGCATAGCCTCATGGATGGTATCGCAGGCAATCTCAACGCTTTTTTTCAAGGCAAACCCATCAACGTGGTGAGCTGAGACGTCCTTGAGCTTGACAACCACCTCGCCGTCCCTTCGCACAGCCTATATCAAACTAGTTCTTTGTGCTTTGTTTTGGGGTGCGACCTTTATCGCTGGTCGCATCGCTGTGCAAGCCATGCCGCCTCTCACCGTGGCGACAGGTCGCTTCGTTGTGGCGACGCTGCTGTTGCTGTTTATTGCCTATCGCGTAGAGGGCGGACTGCCTAAGCTCACACCCCAGCAACTGTGGGTCACGCTCCTGCTGGGCCTGACAGGTGTCTCGATTTACAACTTCTTTTTCTTTGGCGCGCTTGAGCGCATGCCTGCCGGCAAAACCGCACTGCTTGTTGCCCTCAGCCCGATTATGACCGCAGTCACCGTCGCGCTGATTCTCAAAGAAAAACTTGGCCCCTACCGCTGGGGCGGCATCGCCCTCGCGCTGATCGGGACATTGACGATCGTCACGCAGGGCGACATTCTCCATGCGGCACAAAGCCTGATTCAATCCTTTGGCTTGGGCGAACTCCTGATGTTCGGCGCCATTGTCAGCTGGGTCAGCTATACCGTCATCAGTCGATTCGCACTACGAGGGCTCTCACCCATCGCGGCAACCACGTATGCCACCCTCTGGGGCACCCTTGTACTCGGCCTGGCGGCACTCACTGAACTCGATACACTCAATGTAGAAATGCTGAACTGGAACAACTTTTTCACTATTTTTTATCTGGGTACCTTCGGGTCGGCGATTGCCTTCATTTGGTACAACGAAGGCGTCAAAATGATCGGCCCGGCCCGCACTGTCGTTTTCACAAATCTTGTCCCCGTTTTTGGCTTATTGTTAAGCTATGTGATCCTCGACGAACCCATCTATATTTCGATGGTGATTGGCGGGACGATTGTTATTGCTGGTGTCACTCTCACTAATCAGGCAAATAAATGAGCACTTTATCTACATCCCAATCCGCGCAGCGCCCGCTCTATGTGGGTTGCGCGACCGGTTTCTCAGGTGATCGTACGGATGGCGCTGGTCCCGTCGTCGACACACTGATCGCCTTAGGTGGTGGCGTACTGAATTTTGAAACGCTCGCCGAGCGGACCTTGGCGCTGGCGCAAATCGAAAAACGCAAAGATCCGAAAATGGGCTATGAGCCACTACTCGCCGATCTCGTGGGCCCTGTTCTCAAGCGCTGTCTTGACCACAAAATCCAGATCGTGAGCAATTTTGGCGCTGCCAATCCGCAGGCCGCCGCACAAAGAATATTTGCGATCGCTCGAGAACAAAAATTACGCACTCCGCGCATTGCAGTGGTGTACGGCGATGATCTGACTGAACCAGAACAACTGAAATTTTTACTCAAAAAACTCGGTACCGATATTGATCCTGCACGTGTTGTCAGTGCCAATGCCTATATTGGTGCCTATGAGATTGCTCAAGCGCTCAACGATGGTGCTGATATCGTTGTCACAGGGCGCGTCTCTGACCCCTCACTTACCCTTGGGCCAGCGATCGCACATTTTGGTTGGGCGATGGATGATTGGCACAAAATGGGTTGCGGCACGATGGCCGGACATATGCTTGAGTGCGGAACGCAAGTCTCTGGCGGCTACTACAGCGTCCCAGGTCAAAAATCTGTGCCTGGTATGGATCGGATTGGCTTCCCCATCGCAGAGATCCGGGCCGATGGCACGTTCTCCGTTTTCAAAGCAAGCAACACCGGCGGACTCGTCGATGACCGTACAGGTCGCGAGCAGATTCTCTACGAGGTACACGACCCCGCCCGCTATCTGACGCCTGATGTCACAGCGGACATTACCGCGGCCAGCATTACACAAGAGGGTCCAGACCGAATTCGCATCGAAGGCATTCAAGGACATCCTCGCCCAGCCGAGCTCAAAGTCAACGTCTGCTACGACAACGGCTACCTCGCCGAAGCTGAAATTTCCTACGCCGGTTTTCGTGCCAGAGAACGCGCAGCACTTGCCGGTGAAACGGTGCGCAAACGCATTGGTCATCTTTTACCATTACGCATCGACTTGATTGGCGCGATCAGTATCTTTGGTGATGATGCTGGCGAGCTTATGAGCAAAGGCCTGCCCGAGGCCCGCGATGTTCGTTTGCGTGTCGCAGGCGTGCACATTGATAAATCTATCGCAGAAAAGATTTTGCGCGAAGTCACCTCTTTGTATTGTTGCGGCCCAGCGGGTGGAGGCGGCGTTCGTACCTCACTGCGCCCTCGCCTCGATACCCTATCTTGCACCATTCCACGTGAATCCGTCCCTTGTGGCTATCGCTTTGTCGAGGAGCAGCGCGCATGACCTCAATCGTTCAGCAAACCGTTCAACTTCCCCTTTATCAACTCGCGCATGGACGTGCGGGCGATAAAGGCAATACCTCCAACATCAGCGTCATCGCTTGGAATCAAGCCTGCTTTGACCTCCTTGTTTCGCACGCTACTGAAGGCAAAGTTGCGGAGTGGTTTGGCTATCGCCATCCGAGCAAGGTGACACGTTACGTTTTGCCCAAGCTGCTTGCGATGAATTTCGTTCTTGAAGGAATTTTGGATGGCGGCGTCAACGATGCGCTCAACTTGGACACCCACGGTAAAGGCCTGTCCTTTTGGATGATGGATATGCCGATCGAGGTGCCACAAGAGCTCGCTCAACAGTTGAGTATCAAAGAATACTCAAAGTAGGCCTATTGAAAAATCATTCAGTCACCGCTAAAAATCACGTTCACCCAAAAAAGCTTTTATTAAGCAAATGGACGGCTGTTGAGCCCACGCATAAGGAAAAGCATTTTTTGGTCGTGAAAGTGATCGAACCTGAGATGATTGGTGCTCCCATCGTTGAAATTGAACTAGAAGCCGCAATGACGGGACGCACCCTCAGGTTGGCTTGGAGAGCGCTCAAAGATCAACGGCATTGGCGCCAAGGCTGGGTGGATTAGGAGCCTGTTGGCCCTGCTCTATATCCCCGCGCACCCTTTGTAAATAGCCGGACAGCTAAGCTCGCAAGGTAAAGCACAATGAGCGTACCGGCAAGATCACCGACAAACATCGGAACGACACCAGACCACGCATCAGGCGATAGTCCCGTGACATAAAAGTACAAATTATGCGGAATGGTGTTGAAAATCGCCCCCGCTACTGCAAACACGAGTAATTGAGAATGGTGTAATCCAGCTAAATCTCGCGGCAATTTTAACCAGCGCGTGCAAAGAATGAACGCGAAGAGAGGACCTAGCGCAGAAAGCCCGGCGAGCATGACGATATTAAACGGTTCGTACTTCAGTAAGCTGAGATTGGTCAGAATTGCGCCAAAGAACAAACCTAGAGTTCCAGTCCAACCCCCGACCATGACCGCCAACATTCGAATCGCCGCAGGCAAAAAGATCCAGCTAATAAAACCCGTAAGGTGAATCCTGGAAAATAGCCAAGTGTTCAATTCAAACAGCGCAAACCACGCGAGCGCGACACCCAATACAAACAAAATCATCGCCACAGTACTGAGGCGATGATTCGTTAATTTGGTCTTCTGTGCGTCGCCGGTAGGCGTGGAAAGCATTTAATCAACCTGGTTGGTGGGCCTTATCGATAGCCTGTCCAAGTGTAACAAAATACTGTTCAGCGAGCGCCGTGGGTACAACATACTTCACGCGGCTATCGACCTTGTCAGTATCGAGGTCGATCATTCCTTTTTTACGTAGGGTTTTGAGACGGCGATGCGCCGTCGTCGCTGATATTTCTGTCGACAACCCCATGGCCTCTAGCACGCTGACTTTTTTACCATGATGCCAATTGACGCAAAGCATCGTGAGCAAGCGCTCCTCAACAGGATCCATTGAAGGAAACGTAGGGATCTGCTTGATCGCCTGAACGAGGTTTAGAAAGCGCAGGTATGTGAGGGAGTGTTTAGATTCTGTAGTCATATCGGAATGATAACGCCAAATTAAGAATCATAGTACTTTTTATAAGCCAAATGGAGTATAAAGTAAAAATTAGTTAGGTGAGGGTGTTTTAAATGAACAAGGGCTTACAGAATGAATCCATAAGCCCTTGATTTTTTGGTGCGCCCGGCAGGATTCGAACCCACGACCCCTTGGTTCGTAGCCAAGTACTCTATCCAACTGAGCTACGGGCGCTGTAAAGACCAAAATTATATCAGTTTTTAAAAAAGTGTGGATCACAGCCTCTCTATAATCAAATCCATCACCTTTGATGCGATTGATGTCCCATGCAAACCCCTTTATCCTCTCCAAACGGCGACTCAGCCGATGTGATTCGGTCACTTCTAAATAGCGTTTGGCATGCGGCAGGCGGCGAGCCAGGACTAACCTCGCAAGTATCTCTGACAGGCCATGGAAGCCTACCTTCTTTTTTTGCCGTCACCGAGCTCGCAGCGGCGTCGATGGGTGCTGCGGGTTTAGCCCTCGCCAGCATGATCGACACACTCAACAAAGCCTCCGGTCGCACGTCAGAGACGCTCCCCTCCGTGAGCGTCGACAGACGCCTAGCCTCTTTTTGGTTTGGCTCCACGCTCAGGCCCGACGGCTGGCAGGCGCCCACACATCGCGAAGTCGCCGCTGCAGATTATCTGGCGCAAGATGGTTGGTTGCGCTTGCATACGAATGCCGCTCACCATTTATCGGCTGTACTCAGCGTGCTTCAGTGCGAGGCGACGCCTTCAGCGATTGCGCGCGCTGTGTCGAGTTGGCCGCGCGATGCACTCGAGGCCCGTATTCTCGCTGAGGGAGGTTGCGCAGCCACCATGCTGACAACCGAGCAATGGCTAAAACAGCCGCAAGGCAAAGCGATCAGTCAGGAGCCCTTGATCGACTGGACTCCTGGCTCAAAAGGATTGTCTGGACCTTGGCCATTCGAAGCCACTCAACCTCTCAAAGGATTAAAAGTCCTCGATATGACCCGCGTACTGGCTGGCCCAGCTGCGACGCGCATGCTGGCAGGACTTGGCGCACAGGTCCTACGCCTAGATGCTCCCATCTGGGAGGAATCCAACGCCCCAGAAATGACACTCGGCAAATACTGCGCCGAACTCGATCTGCGTCAAGCCTCTCATCGCGCGCACTGGTCAAAGCTCTTGAGCGAAGCGGATATCCTGGTGCATGGTTATCGAAGTGACGCATTGGCGAAGTTGGGCCTCGATGCGCAGACACGACAGCGCCTCAGACCAGGCCTGATCGATGTGTCGCTAGACGCCTATGGCTTTACCGGACCCTGGCATAACCGTCGTGGTTTCGATAGCCTGGTGCAAATGAGTATGGGTATTGCCCAGGCCGGCCAACAGCTCGGTCACTGCGACCGCCCTGAGCCTTTACCTGTTCAAGCGCTCGATCACGCAACAGGGTATTTACTGGCGACCGCCGTCCTGAAAGGACTCGAGACTCGCATCAAAACAGGTCAGGGCTCGATCGCACGCGCCTCCCTCGCACGCACAGGAGCGCTCTTGCTCACCACCCTGGATCCTCTGGGGCTTGAGCGTCCCAGGCTGTCGCCTGAAACACAAGAAGATTTGAGTGATGAAGTGGAACAGACCGGCTGGGGATTGGCCAAACGGATCAAGTGGCCTGTCACCGTCTCTGGTGTCACCATGCGCTGGCCCTTGGGTGCAGGCCCGCTGAAACGCCATACAGCACATTGGCTGTAGTAACGGTTTTAAAACCTAGTGCGTTGCGCGCGGCACAGTCCAGTGTTTTTCTAAAAGAAAAAATCCAGCTTGCATCAAGAGTGCCAATACGGCGGCAGGAATGGCTCCGGCCAACAACAATGACGTATTGTTGAGCGCCAGTCCCTGCACAATGCGCTCACCGAAGCCACCCGCACCGATAAATGCCGCAATCGTGGCAGTCCCAACACAAAGCACGGCGGAGATTTTGATCCCCGAAATCATCATGGCACGCGCCAGCGGCAACTCAATGAGCCAGAGACGCTGAGCCGGCCTCATCCCGAGCGCAGTTGCAGCTTGACGCATTGAAGAAGGAATCTCTTGGAGTCCGGTATGCGTACTCTGCACAATCGGCAATAAGGCATATAAAAAAAGAGCCAAGATCGCTGGCATCGAACCAATGGTTCCAAGCACCGTAATTAGAAAGGCTAACAAAGCAAGAGAGGGGATCGTTTGCATCACGCTTGTGACTGCGAGCACGACCTGCCCAAGCCTGGGGGCATAAAAACACAATACCCCCAGCGGAATACCGACTAAGGCAGCCAAGAACAGAGAACTCAAAACGAGAAAGAGGTGCTGCCCAGACAAGCGCCAAAAATCTGGACCAAACAGAACAGTCATAAAGCTGTTGCGGGCTGCGCTATCCGGACGCGTCACGGTCGTTGCATCTTGCAAAAACTGCTTAGCCACAAGAGAAAAACTTTGTTGATCGATTTCAGCACGCGTATTGAGTGCAAGCATAGTGCTCTGCGAAATTGAATTTTCAAGCTTTTGTAGCGCCTGCCAGGCTAACGGGAAACGCTCAGGCACATCCGCTCGAAACAGCAATAGCGCTTGATAGCCAGGGAAAAAATGGCGATCGTCTTCGAGTGCGGTGAGTGCATAGCGCGAGAGCTTAGAGTCCGTTCCGTAGGCATCGACTAAATCAATTTTTTTAGCAGCGATAGCCTCATACGCGAGACCATGGTCGAGTCCCCGAGGCTTGAGCGCCTCCAAACCGTAGGCGTTCACCAAGCCTCGCCAACCATCTGCGCGACCTATAAACTCATGCGATAGACCCAACACGAGCGTTGGATGACGCTTTAAATCTGAAATAGTCTTGATCTCAAGTGAGCGAGCAAGGTCACTGCGCAGCGCCAACACATATGAGTTGTTAAAACCGAGCAGCACTCCGGCGCGCAAACCCATGGGCAAGAGTCTAGTGTTGATTTCCTCGAGCGTCAGCGCTTGCTCGGTCTTGAGGATTTCGCGTGTAATGGTGCCGGTGTACTCGGGATAAACATCGATCTCGCCACTTTTCAGCGCCGAAAGCAAAATACTGGTATTTCCCATGCCCGACTTAAGCTGCACCTGAGTGTCGCCCGCCTCTCGCACGACCTGAGCGATGATTTCACCGAGAATAAAAGACTCGGTGAAACGTTTTGACCCCACCACAAACGGTGCGGCCACCGCAAACTGCGTGCCCAACATGCAAAGCATGGCGAGCAACATCATGCGCAAAGAACGCTGCATCGCGTTTAAACCACCACGAGTCGCGCGGCTTGCTTTGCACCAATATGACCGATGACACTGGCGTGCTCAAAGTCATGCTTCTTGAAAATAGCGAGCACGTCCTGCACGGCTTCGGGTGCACAGCACACGAGTAAACCACCGCTTGTCTGCGGATCCGTCATCAAGGTCTGACACTCAGCGGGCAAGCCTGCCGCCAAACTCACGTCCTGACCATAACCATCCCAATTACGACCCGAGGCGCCCGTGACCATGCCCGCCTTGATCAAGTCAACGACACCGGGCAATAAAGGCACGTCCGCCCATTTAATCTGCGCAGTCAAATTCGCACCGCGAGCGATCTCTAACGCGTGTCCGGCTAAACCGAAACCCGTGACATCGGTCAGCGCATGAACACCCGTCAACTCAGCCAGCTCTGGTCCAGGTGTGTTGAGTTTGGTGGTGTTGTGCAACATCGATGCATAGCCCGCAGCGTCGAGTGCTTCTTTTTTGAGCGCTGCGGACAAAATACCCACGCCAACCGGCTTACCTAAAATCATCACATCGCCTTTACGCGCGCCATCATTGCGCTTGACACGGTCGGGGTGCACGAGACCGAGCACGACGAGCCCGTAAATGGCTTCGACGGAGTCAATCGTGTGGCCTCCGGCAATCGGGATACCGGCCGTACGACACACAGAGGCCCCACCTTCGAGGACCTTGCCAATGGTTTCAGTCGACAGAACATTAATAGGCATGCCCACGAGCGCCAAGGCCAAGATCGGACGCCCGCCCATGGCGTAGACATCGCTGATGGCATTGGTCGCCGCGATACGACCAAACTCATGTGGGTCATCCACGATCGGCATAAAGAAATCCGTCGTCGCGATCAACGCCTGCTCATCATTTAAACGATAGACCGCCGCATCATCGGCTGTCGCGATGCCAACCATCAATTCTTTGGGGATCGGCATCTGCAGCGTGCCTTTAAGAATCTCATGCAAGACGGCTGGCGCGATTTTGCAACCACAACCGCCACCATGTGACAGCGAAGTTAGGCGTGGCTCGATTGTTTTCATGAAATTCCTTAGGGATTAAGTCGAAATAGATTGTTGAACGATTGTAATCAAACGCTCTTGTTCTTGGGCAGGGGCAAATAATGGGGCCCGCAAGGCACACTGGCTCTCCAACAACGCATAAAAAGAGGGCTCGCGACGCAACCGCAACAACAAGGCTACCAAGGCATCCGCATCCTCTGTAGGAAAAAAACCTGCGTAATCCTGGCCCAACATACCTTCGTTGCCGGAAATGCGAGAGGCGATCACCGGCACACCGCTACAAATCGCCTCCATGACAACATGCGCGCCACCTTCCATCACACTCGGGTGAACAAGCACATGGGCACGCTGAATCAGTCGACGCGTCGCTTCGTGCGAACGCGCGCCTAAAAAAGCGTAATGTGGACAGGATGCCGCCGTCTGATGGGCTTCTTGGGCAAGCTCCGTGTCATGTTCGCCACCTACATGCTGAAGCTCAATCTCTGGATGTGCGACCAACAGCTGAGCCGCTTGAAAAAAAGTACGAGGCGATTTCTCGGCACGCAAATGTCCCACCATCACTGCTCGAAGACAACGCTGGGATTTAGGGAGTGTTTGACGCGTCGTGGTGGATTGAAAGGCCACGACTGTTTTGGCTCGAAAGGGTTCAGGCACGTCTAGAACACCCTCAGACTGCAACACCACCAAGGTATGTGCCCACAGCAGGGACTGTTGGGCTGCAGGATCGCTCTGAATATCACGATACAAGTCTGTTCCCGTCAGCACCACAACCAAACCGCGGGTCCCGCGAAGCGCATGCCAAGCGGCGATCGAAGCATGGCTTCTGCGCGCATGCAGCGCGATCATGACGTGGTCACGCTCGCTACCATCCCATTGCTGCACAATCTTGACTCGGCAAAAATGGCGAAGCATGCTTGCATAGCGCTTGGCCGTTTGCCAATTGCCGTTATTCGCAGCGGCGAGAGCGGGACTGACAATCACAACATTCAAGACGGTGGGCTTGGGTAAAATAGACATAACTAAAGGTTACCAAGAATCATGCGACAGGCTGAGGTAAACATATTGGCTCAAGGGCTTAAGTCCCTGCGGACTCACACTCTGGGGGCCTTTGCGCACTATCAGCGCGCTGGGGCGATGACGATCCCCATGAAGGACGAGTTTAATCCGCCGCTATGGGAGTTGGGTCATCTCGCCTGGTTTCAAGAATATTGGGTGGGGCGTAATCAGCAACGAGACCTAGGTGTATTGCAAGACCTTGCCCACCCTAGACAAGCCTCGATGCTTGCCTTAGCCGATAGCTGGTATGACAGTGCACGGGTTGCGCACGCGCGACGCTGGAGTCTGCCCCTGTTGCAAACCGCAGATTGCCTAGATTATCTGCAAAACACGCTTGCCGCCACCTTGAAACATCTGGGTGACGAGGTGGACGGCGCACCCGCTCTTTATTTTTACTGGCTTGCCCTGCAGCATGAAGCGATGCATCTCGAAGCCAGTACCTATATGGCTCAGTCTTTGGGTATCCCTTTTGAAGTGAACTGGTCGCCTTCTTTGCATGACGCGCGGACGACCACCCCAAATGCCTTGCCTACGTTCAGATCACTGCCTAGCTCCACCTGGGCGCTAGGCACGCAGTGGCAAGAGCTTGAAAATAAAAGGTTTTGTTTCGATAACGAAGTCGGTCATCGCGCAACACTGCTTGATGCCTTTTCCATTGCGCTTGAGCCCGTGACCTGGTCTCAATATCTTGCCTTTGTTGAGGCCACGGGACATCGTCTACCTCTTTATGTACGTCCCGCCTTGTCACCCCAGGCGCGCTGTCCCTTTGAAATCCGAGTCTTTGATACTTGGCAGTCCATCCACCCCAATGCATGCGCTACACATATATCCTGGGATGATGCGCAAGCTTATTGCCGTTGGGCACGATGCAGACTTCCAACCGAGGCTGAGTGGGATTACGCGGCACGCACGCAACAAGATTTCATTTGGGGCGAAGTATGGGAATGGACGGCAGACACCTTTGAGCCTTTTGAGGGGTTTACGCCCCACCCCTACGTCGAATACTCCGCACCTTGGTTTGGCTCACGCAAAGTGTTGCGTGGCGCGGCATCAGCGACACATCCGTATTTGCGCAATATCAATTACCGTAATTTTTTCACCTCCGAGCGCCGAGATATCTACTCGGGCTTTAGAGTGTGTGTCTAGCCTATTTGGACCTCAACTGGCCCAGAACAATGCAAATTGTGCCTGCGGGTCCGTCCAGCATTGCGTCTGAGAAAATCCAGCGCGCTTGAGGTGCTCCGTAAAACTCGGGATCGTCCACTTGTAAGAGTTTTCCGTATGAATAGTCTCGCCCTCAAGAAAAATACGTGAACGCTCACCCCAACGCACCGTGACAGCCTTGCGGGCGATCAGATGCATTTCGATCCTGGATTCGACCTCATTGAATACCGCCTGATGCCGCCAATCACGCACGTCAAAATTCGACCCTAACAAGCTGTTGATATGCCTCAGCACGTTGAGGTTAAAAGCCGCGGTCACCCCAAGATCATCGTCATAGGCGCGCTCGAGTATGTCGGTCGCTTTGACCAAATCGATGCCAATCAATAAACCCGAGCCTGGCTGAGCGTTTTGACAAAGTGTAGAGATACGTCCTAAAAACTGAAGCGCCTCCGCGGGCGTGAAATTTCCTAGACTCGAACCCGGATAAAAAGCAAAGACTGGACGATGCGTGATTTGACTCGCCAATGCAGCAGGAAAATCAAGCGTTGAGGAAAAATCCATTCCGACCCCCACCATCTCAACGCTCGGGTGGACGCGCTGGAGATTCACAAGTGTATCGGTCAAATAATCGAGCGAGATATCGACTGCGACATATACGCCAGGTGTCGTACCCGAAAACAGACTGGCAGCCTTCTGACAGCTGCCTGCACCAAGATCAATCCAAGCTGCTTGTTTTGGAATGCATTGATGAATGGCAGAGGCATGTTCAAGCAAAATACTAGCCTCGGTGCGTGTTGGATAGTACTCAGGCAGATGGGTAATCGCCTCAAACAAGGTGGAGCCTAGCGCGTTGTAGAAATATTTTGGTGAACAGTGCGCACGCGCCGCAGTCAACCCGAGCTCCAATTCCGTGGCCACCTTGCGCGGGTCCATATCGAAGGTCTTGTAAAAACTCGGGGTCTTCTGGGTCATTCACCTGCTCCGGGCAACTCAAAAATGTGATCTAAACCTTAACACGTTGCCTTGAAGCATACGTCTTTAGCGTCCGAGCTAAGGCATAATCACTCACACCCTTTAAGCGATATGAGCCACGATGACAGCCTCGACGACAGACCGCGATCAAAGCCCTTGGACAGTCTTTTGGATTTTCCTACGTCTAGGACTGACCTCTTTTGGAGGACCCGTCGCACATCTAGGATTTTTCAGAGAAGAGTTCGTGACGCGTCGTCAATGGCTCAGCGACCGCAGCTACGCCGACCTCGTCGCGCTCTGTCAATTCCTACCCGGGCCCGCAAGCAGCCAGGTCGGTATCGCATTGGGATTTTCCAGAGCGGGCTACGCGGGTGCGCTGGCCGCATGGACTGGCTTTACCCTACCCTCAGCGATTGCGTTGATATTGTTTGCGATCGGAATCTCCAGTGTTGGCACGAGCTTTTCGTCTGGCGCACTGCAAGGCTTAAAAATCGTCGCGGTCGCCGTGGTCGCCCAAGCGGTTTGGGGCATGGCACGCAGTCTCTGCACAGATGCAAAGCGCATCACCATCATGATGCTGGCCACATGCGCCGTGCTGCTCATGCCCTCTGTCTGGTCACAAGTCGGCGTGATCCTTGCGGCAGGGATCGCCGGGCTCGCCTTATTCAAGCCCACACAACTCGCGTCTCATGAGCCACTTCCTATACAGGTCTCGAGGCGGACGGGCGCGTTCTGGCTCGCACTTTTTTTTATTATATTGATCGCTTTACCCATTGCCTCCGAGGCCTTGCCCAATCAGGCACTGGCAATCGTTGATGCCTTTTATCGTGCGGGCTCTCTCGTATTTGGCGGGGGTCACGTGGTGCTTCCACTACTACAGACCGAAGTGGTACCAACAGGCTGGGTCGACGAGCAAGTCTTTCTCGCAGGCTACGGTGCAACGCAAGCCATGCCTGGGCCTCTTTTTACCTTCGCCGCCTTTTTAGGTGCCTCGATGACCTCTGCGCCAAATGGTTGGATGGGTGGCATGATCGCACTGATCGCGATTTTTATCCCATCCTTTCTGTTGGTCGTTGGTGCGTTACCCTTTTGGGAGCAACTGCGCCAAAACCTTCGTACACAAGCTGCATTAATAGGCATCAACGCCGCTGTCGTAGGTCTCCTTCTCGCGGCACTTTATCAGCCCGTTTGGACAAGCGCGATTTTAAGTGCGCAGGATTTCGGGCTGGCGCTTATCGCCTTTGTCGCACTGATGTTTTGGAAACTCCCGCCATGGCTCGTGGTGATTGCCGGCGGTGCGGCGGGATGGTTACTGCATCTACTTTAAAACTGGAGTGCTTCAGTATTACATGAGGCAATTCTAAAAAATAAAAACTAAATAGGTGATATCAAGGCCTGACCCGCGCGATGGCATTGTAGGTTTTCAAGCACCCGCTCAACAGCCTCTTGCATCGCTTCAGGTGAGAGACCTGCTATGTGAGGGGTAATCACAACGTCATCCAGATCAATCAATGCAGGTGGTAGCGTAGGCTCGCCCTCATACACATCAAGTGCGGCACCCGCGATGACTTTATGATTGATCGCTTCGATCAGCGCAACCGTATCGACAAGACTCCCCCGCGCCACATTGACCAATACGCCATCAGAGCCCAACAAATTCAGCACTGTGCGATTGACGATATGAAAAGTCTCAGGACCTGCAGGCGCGCATATCACTAGAAAGTCACACCATGTTGCTAACGCCTCGATATTCGAGAAATAGGCATACCCAAACTCATCCTTACGCGTTCGACTGTGATAGCCCACCTGCATATCAAAAGCGAGTGCCCGGGTTGCCAGCTTTTGACCAACAGCACCCAAACCGAAAATACCTATTTTTCTTCTTGAGATATGTCTCGGTCTCGGTACCTCGTCACGCCATAAACCTTTTCGAACTTCGCGATTGAGGAAAGGCAGTCGCCTGACCGTAGCGAAAAGCAGCATCATGGTGTGATCCGCAACAACCTCGGCATTCGTTCCAGCGGTGTTACAGGCGACGATCCCCCTTTTGTGTGCCGCCGCAAGATCTACGCCTTCGTGACCCACGCCCAAGGTGCTGATGAATTCGAGTTTAGGCATGAGCGCCATTTCGGCGTCTTTCAAACCAAAAGCACCATTCGTCAGGACAAAATTGATGCGCGCTCCATGTTCAAGCATCGTTTGCGTTAAAAATGATCGATCACCACCATATTTTTCATAAGGCATGTAGATCAAATCAACATGGTCGGACAAAAGTGAGCGATGCTCCTCTGTCAAATATACGAGCACTAAAAGAACAGACTTTTGAAACATCTTCAAGCATCCTTCGACACAGCAAAACGATCAAATAAATTATTCAGGTTTTTTCCCGAACTGAACGCCTGCCCATTCCTCAAAATGTCTAATTGGAAAAAGATTGTCTTTTGGCCCGTCACCTTGTGTCATGGCAAAAGCCAAAAACTGTCGCGCATTTTGATTGATGAACATCGGCGCACCAATT
>JBILJA010000135.1:0-6220 GCA_044368775.1 Burkholderiaceae bacterium | reverse complement strand
ACCATGTAATGCTGATGCTTGCTATGATCGCCGCGACCCATTGGACGGGTTTAGTCTGCGGAAAATCAATGGTGGTCGTCAACAGAATCACCACGCCAACGACACCCGCTGAACTGATGATTCGCATGAGCCATGATTGAGGAACTAAGGCGCGTGCCGGAATGGCTTGTGTGAGCCTAGCACCCGCGATCCCACTAAACAAACCAATGGCTGCACCTGCGCAGATGTCTGCGGGCCAGTGCGCACCCACAGCAATACGCGCTAAACCGGCCAGAGTCGCAACAACGAATAACCACCGATACGCACCGCGCTTTGTAGGCTCTAACGCAAAATAAAAAGCAGTCAAGATCGCAAAAGCGGTCAGGGTATGTCCCGAAGGCATCGAGAAATGCGTGAGTGCTTTGCCCAAGATATGAAAGCTCGCGGGATCCAGAATTGCAGCCGGACGCGGCATCTCAAGGGTATGTTTAAAGAAATGAGAAAGCACACCAGAGATTGCGCCACCCACCAGTGCCGCGGTCAGAAGACGTGGCGCGAGTAACAAAAGAGGACAGGCCAAAGCGAAAATGGCCCAGCCGTTGCCCAATATATTAAAACTCACCCAAAATAGTTCAGGCAAGGCTTGCGCTGCATGATTGAGTTGCAAAAAAAATTGAGGTTCTGGGGCAAACATCCACAAGGCCAGCCAGACCGTCAAAGGAACCAGACACCAAAGAAAGTCTTTTGCTTGAACGGTCTTCATGGTGGGCGCTTGAGTCATGCACGCGCCGCTTCAAATTGCACCGCGACTTTTTCCATCACCTGCGCGACAGAGATTGCCTGCATGCAAACATTGTCAGAGCATGGAGTCTTGCGGTGATTGGCTGCGCTCACGCAGGGTGAGCAAGCGAGTTGTGCGGTGATAGGAATGGATTTGCCGAGTGAGCCATACAGCGCAGGCGTTTCGGGTCCAAACAACACAACGGTGTGCAGGTCTGTGACAGAAGAAAAATGTCCTGGTCCCGAGTCATTGGTGACCATGACATCGGCTAGGCTGTAGAGTGCGGGGAGCTCTGAAAAGGACACTTGACCCGCAAAATTGAGCGCGCGACTGACCTCAGCCCCAAGGCGGACGTTTTCCACATACTCAAACTCGGCGGGAGAGCCAGTCAGGAGAATCAAACTATCAGGCCATTTGCGTTGGAGTTCGACAATCAGGGCAGAAAAACGCTCGGGTGCCCAACGACGCTGAACCAAAAGTTCGCTGGCATTCGGATTGACAAGAAAAAGAGGCTGTTCGTCAAGCTTGAACGCACACTGTGCCTGCTCAGCAAGCTGTTCAATGCGCTGGAGAACATCGAGCCGAACCTGTGGATCGATCACAGCTTGCGCAATCTTGATGGCTGAATCTGGAATATTGATTTTGCTAAAGGGTATTTCTTGAGCCGTCGCAAAGGCCGCGTGAACCAGCGATAGAAAGTTTTTTGCAATATGAATATGCGGGTTGTAGTGGACTTTGTGGGTCAACATGTTGCCGCGCCACAGGCCTTCGCCATGAAAGATGTGATAACCGACGCGACGTCTCGCACCGCTTAAGCCGGTGAGTAGCGCGGTAAAGCGCGAAAAAAGCTCAAGATCGATGACCGTATCGATCTTGCGCGCGCGCGACCAAAGTAAAAACTTGAGCGTGTCGAGTGCGAGGCGCATGACAGAGCTTGAGTCGATTGTAAAGACGTTGTCAGGCGGCACCGTATTGAGCAAACTCAAGCTTGCCCGATTGCTTTTAAAAATCAAAAAGAAAATCTCAGCCCCCTGTGCCTGCGTTGCGCGCATGGCTGGGTCAACAATGATCGCGCTGCCCATTTCAGAAAGCTCGATAAAAAGGACCTTGCGTGGCGAGGTGGAGGTGCCACCAACCAGTCGGTCGATCCAGTCCATCAACCATACGATGGGGGTAAAAAGGGCGCAAAGCGGCACACCGACCCGGTGGTCGATGGTGCGCATGGTGTCAACACTGAGGCTCATAGGCTAAATATTTTAATGATGTTTGAAGGGCGCGTGTACTGGATTCTCAACATCCTCGCGCTTGCGCCTCAAAAGCGACAGAGCACCGGGCAAATAGGTGACCAGCGTCACAATACCAAAGCTCACTGCCGCCAGAACGGTAATGCCACTGTCAATCCCCCAGAGTGCGAGCGTGGCTGACAGCGTGGCTTCGCGCAGCCCCCAGCCTGAGATGCTGATGGGTAGCATCATGAGCAAGCCCAAGGCAGGCATGCCGATCATCAAGGCAGAAAAGGGCGCATTGATTCCGAAGGCCTTGAGACAGCACCAAAAACTCGAAAGCGCCAACATGTGTGTCAGAACGGAAATGACGACTTGGGGAGCAACGCTTGGCCAGCCTAGTCCGGCTTTCAGCGCAAACATGGCCTGGGGCATACCGAGTTTGTCTAAGATGCGTTGTATCAAATTTCTTGTCTTGGTGACTTTAAGCAAAATAGAGGCCAAGGCTGCGGCGCTGAGCATCGCACCCAAGATCCACCAACCCAGAGACTGCCCCCAAGGAGCGAGCATCGCGCCACCCAGGATAAGGCCTAAGGCCCCTAAAATATTATTTCCAAGCAAACCTAGGGCACGGTCCAGTCCGACACTAAAAAACCCCAGCCTCAGTCTCGGAGGGGCACGCTGCAAATCAACGGGTTGGTGCAGCTCTTGATCCAGCGTTTGTTGATGGGGCGAGTGCGCATGCGTATTGATGCCGACATGATAGACGCGACTACCCTCGATGGCGCGGTAGCTGTCGCCACCCAGCGTGCTAGGGAGCCCTTGATTAATCAAACCACCCGCAAAATAAAGGGCGATGTAGTCGCGGGCAGGGCGGTAGAGCTTGACGCTACGCATCAGCCAGCCCCAGCGCAAAACAGCCACTAGATTGGTCAGTATCAGCATGACAAAGGACAGGCCGAACCAAAGTGGACTGATGGCGATTTTTGTGTCTCGCAAGGCTTGCCAGTCAATATTGCGCGTTGCAAGCCAAAGCAGGGCAATGGAGAGCGCAATACGGATATAGGGCCAAAGTTGTTTAAAAATATTTTTCAAGAAAAAAAAGATCGCTTTAAGGGGCTTTTGGGGAGGTGCCCCATTGACGGCAGTGATAAAAATCAAAGCGTGAAACTTGACGACCAAAGCGTTTGGCCTCAAAGGTGTCAATCAGTCGACACTCTTTAAATTCGCCGGCTTTGGTCGGAAGGTCGAACTTAACTTGTGACCAGTTTACAAAAAGACTGTCCGTGTCGGGGGGGATTTGACCAAACCAGAGATCGAATTGATCAAAACGGGTGTCCAGAACATGGACAGGTAAGGGGCGGGCATACCAGGCCAGACGACTCCCTAACGTCCAGTTACTGACAGAAAGCGAGGGTAAATGGTGCGTGCGAGCAAGCTCACGGGCCTTGAGGCCAGCCTCATCCCAACCCCACAGATCGGCGAGGGGGTTTTTGCGAATAAGAGGGTGATCTGCGGAGAGACCAGGGATGCCGACAAAAAAAAGTGCAGTAAAGGCCACTAAACAAATGACCGCCTGCGCACGCATAAAAGCCAGAAGGAGGGCGCGGCGCCCACTAGCCCAGCGCTGCGCCAAAGCCAGTGCAGCAAAAGGCGTCATGGCGAGCCAGGCCGGCGCCGTCCAGTGCGGCAGACTCCCTCCACCGCCCGACATGAGTCCTGTCACTAAAAAGGGAATAAAGAAAAATAACAGCAGCGGTGCAAGTTGCCATTGCTTACTTTGGATAACCTCACGCGTCGCAAGATACGCCCCAAAGACGAGTAAGGGGCCGTAAGCGACTAATTGAATACCGGCAAAGGCCGCGAGTCTGCGCGCATGCCAGGCGCCGCCGCTCCCGTGCTTGAGTTGATAGACAAAGGAAATCCACTCATGCTGAGCGTTCCAGAAGAGTACGGGACTAATGAGCAAGAGTGCTACAACCAAGGCGAGCCAGGGACCCGGGGTCAGCAGAACTCTAAAGCCTCGTCCCGCAAGCAAAGCCACAATGACGGCGAGTGCGGGCAAGACGGCCGTGTATTTTGAAAGCCCAGCCAAACCAAGTAAAAGACCGAGCGCGAGCCATCTTGACCATGCACTGCGGTCGGTGCGGTTGTTGAGGCCGTTTGAGTGTGGGTCAGTCTCTGTGAGGCGCAGTGTGACCTGCATCAGCAGCAGGATTAAAACCATCAGCAAGCTGTCGGGTAGTAAACCAACGGCCAGAACATGCATTACGGGTGCGAGCAGCACCAGACCGACAGCCCAAAGTCCGACGGCTTCGCGCGCAACACCAGCTTGCGATAAGCGCGCATGTTGGCGGTCGTACAGATTGAAAGCAAGTGCTCGCGCTAGCAAACAGGCTGCCAGCCAGAGTAGTTGCGGAATCAAACGAATGATGCCGTCGGGAGCATCGAGTGCCACGAGGGGCCACTGAATCCAGCCTACGAGAGGGGGATGATCGAAATAACTCCAGGCCGGAATTGCCGCATACATGACGTAGTGCGCTTCATCTACGGACAGCGTCAGCAAATACCCAAATCCGAAATGAATCAGCAGGCCTAGCACGAGCAGAGTGTTTACGTTGAGGTAGGACGTTGCTGAGCGCTTCTTGGTGGGATAGGCATTAGGAATAGGCACGGTGAGATTTGCAGCCGAGTCTGATTACTTGATCACAACGGGAAGGACTCGCCAGGTCACCTGTTTCTTGCCATCTTCGGCCATCACTTTGGCGTTTGCGCGCGTGACAGTAAAGCCAGCGGGCAACTCGGTCATACCGGTGATATGTAAGTAGTGTTTGAATTTGACCTCGATGCGGGGTAGGGCCACGGTTTCCACGCGACCGTTGGCATAGCGACCCTCAAACGACAACTCAAGCCAGCCTTTAAACTCGGGTCTTTGCGCGTTTTCTTGCAGTAACCACACCAAATAAGAAAGCTTGGTGGAGTTTTTTTCTTGGGTGATTTGGCTTGTGCTAATCCCAATAGGACCGAAGCGCGGATCAAAGACGAGTGTTTTAGCAAAAACATCGAGTTGCTCACGCAAAGGGACGATGATGCTCTCGGCTTTTGTTAGTTTTCCTGTGAGTTCTACGATTTGGGTATCGCGTGTACGTACTTCGGTATCGAGCACTTTCTGCGCTTCGTCCACACGTGTTTGTAACGTCTGCTTTTCGACTGAAAGATTTTTAAGCTCTTCTGTCAGTTTTTGCGTTTCAGCAATGGAAAGGCGCTTTTCACCATAACTCGCTTGCAAGAACAGCACACCTCCACCACCCAGCAAAATGCCCACCATCAACAGAACGAGCCAACCGGGCAAGCCACGCGAGCCTCGGCGAGTATCGTACGGCGCGGGTTTAAAAATCGCGCGTTTAGCTTGCACACGTATGACCATTTATTTCTCCGCATTGCGGGCATTAATTCTTAAGTGTCCATTCTAACGTGTTGAGTCGCTCAGGGGTACCTACATCAATCCAAGAACCTGTGAAAAGCTGACCCGTCACACGTTCAAGCGCGAGGGCTTGACGCAAGAGAGGAGCAAGTTTTGCGGGTTGTCCGACGGGCGTGTGCGCGAACAGCGATGGCGTATACACGCCGATGCCGGAGAAGGTGTGTTTGAGTGTTGTGGCATCTGTCACGAGACCTTTCTCCGTCAAGCCAAAGTCCCCGATTGGATGGTGCTCCGGATTGGGAACTAATAACAACCAAGCTTGCTGCGTGCTTTGATGCATAGTGGCAGCGATATCAAAGGCTTGCGCAGGATCCCAATCGCACCAGATATCGCCATTCATCACCAAAAAGGGTTCTGTTCCCAAAAGTGGTAACGCCTTGGCAATGCCCCCAGCAGTTTCGAGGGCGACGGACTCGGCAGAGTAACGGATATCAACGCCCCACTGATGACCATTTTTGAGCGTTTGCTCAAGCAATGCGCCTAGCCAGGCATGGTTAATGACGATGTCAGTGATGCCTGCTGCGGCTAATTTTTCAATATGCCACTGAATGAGTGGTTTCCCTGCGACGGGGATCAAAGGTTTGGGCAGGGTATCGGTGAGCGGGCGCATCCGTTCACCGCGTCCCGCAGCGAGAATCATGGCGCGCATCAGAACGTATATCCCACCTTGGTTTGGACTTGGTCGAGCTCGTCCAGGATGCGTAACAAAGGTTTAAGAGCAAGATAGCGCCCAGCGACTTGCCGCACATACTG
>JBILJA010000173.1:0-4722 GCA_044368775.1 Burkholderiaceae bacterium | reverse complement strand
CTGCGGCACCGACCGAAGCACGAAAGACGTCGAGATTTTGCATCGCAACTTTAAAGCCTTTACCCGCCTGGCCAATGCGCTGTGTGACAGGGATGTCACAATCAGTAAAAGTCAATGTCCCGATTGGGTGGGGGGCGCAGACATCAAAGCGCTCTGTGACTTGCAGTCCGGGTGTATTGGCATCAACCACAAAAGCGGTGACGCCCTCGGCCTCGTCATGTTCAACTTGAGCAAAGACTGTATAAAAGTCGGCAATATCTGCGTTGGAAATCCAGGTCTTGACGCCATTGAGTCGATAGCCCTGCGTCGTTCGCGTGGCGCGTGTGGTCATGGCGGCCACATCGGAACCTGCCTCGGGCTCCGAGAGCGCAAACGCGGCCAGCATTTTTCCAGAAGCGACATGGGGCAGATACTTTTGCTTGAGTGCCTCAGAACCAAACAGGGAGATCGGACCGCTCCCCAGGCCCTGCATGACAAATGCGAAGTCGGCCAAGCCATCGTAATAGCCGAGCGCCTGGCGCAGCAGGCATACGCTACGTGAGTCGAGTTCATTGAGTGCGCCACCATATTCAGCGGGTACGCAATACCGTAGCCAGCCTGCCTCGCCCATTTGTCGAGTGAGCTTGACACAGTGTTCATCGACGCTACCGGTGTGTACTCGGTTTGGCAGGGCAGCGCTCGCCCATGCTTTGACGTCAGCGTAAAGCGCGCGATGACTCTCATCGAAAAAAGGTAACTTGAGCGAATCAGGATTGAACATTTATTGATTTCCAAGAAGATCAAATTTCATCTGCACGTAGCGCGTTGGGATCTCTAAGCGCGCAAAATACACCACCTGCTCACCGATGCAGGCATACCTGCGCATTTCAGCGACGGGTGCGGAAAGTGGTAAATGCAAGGCTTCAGCGGAGTCTGCGCCGGCTTCGATAATGGTGAGTAATTGTCCGGCATGGGTGAGTTTGTCACCATGTAATTCATGCAAAATAGGTGCAACAGTCGAATGTCGATAGCGGGCCGGATGTTGACGATAAATATCGCGCTCGAGATACATTTCGGTATAGCAAAACGGGCCCGAGGATGTGGTGTGAATCCGTCTCAAATACTGGAAGCGCCCATGCGTTTGATAAGGACACTCCATGCCGAGCAGAGGGAGTGGAACATCGGCGTTGGACTCCATCAGGGTCGTGGTGCCGAGTTCTTTTGAGAGCGCGACGGTATCCGCCCAAGTTTTGGGTAAGGAGAGTTTGTGCGTCTCTGGAATGTTCTCATTGACATAGGTGCCTGAGCCTCTGGAGCGATGAATCAGGCCTTCACGCTCAAGCAGTCCAAAGGCTTGTCTGACCGTCGCGCGCGAGACACACAATGTCTCGACGAGTGTTTCAAGCGCGGGCACTTGGTGACCGCGTGGCCAGACTCCGCGTTCGATATTGCGCCGTACGATCGCGGCCACCTGCAAATACAAGGGTTGTGGACTTCTTGCATAGAGGAGGCCGGGGGCTTGTTTCATCCTTGTTTCGCCAGCAAGGCATCGGCCATATCGCGTAATTTATTTTTTTGGATTTTGACGGCGTTCGCGCTTTCGACCGACGGAAAAACCGTGACGACTTCAAAATGGACCGGTACTTTATAGCCCGCCATGATGCGCTTGCATGCTTGGGTCCAGCCGGTCGGGTCGTACTGCGCGCCGTCTTGCAATATCACAAAGGCGACTGGCAAGATTTTGGTGCCAAGAGTGCCCCCTACAACTTGACAAGCTTTGATACCTGGCAGCTTTTCGACCGCTTGTTCGATTTCGGCAGGATTCACGAGAAAGCCAGAAAGGCGCATCGAATCGCCCATGCGTGTTTGAAACACGAACTGTCGATCACTCACGGCATACCCTAAATCGCCTGTTTTGAAATAGCCATCGGAGGTGAGGGCTTTTTTCGTGGCTTCGGGTTGATCTAGGTAGCCCACCATGCGACTAGGACTATAAATTTCGATCTCGCCTGACTCGCCTTGTTTGAGGACACGGCCCGTTTCTGGATCAGATGTCCGTACGCGGGCCTCAGGGTGTATCAAACGACCACCCGATAAATACCTGACGCTCGTGTCTCCTTGTGAAGCGTCTGTTGGCTGAGCCGCCACGAGTGCTTGGAGTTCGCTTGAGCCATAGAGACCTGTGAGTTCAACGTGATTGCGCTCGGCCTGTTCTAGCAAGCTATTGATTGCTGGTGAAAAACTAGCGAAACCGAATAGTTTGCAGCTTTCAAAATCTGCGGGAGACTGGGCACTCTCGAAGAGTTTCAAAATCGACTCATTATTGGCATAAGTGTGGGTCACGCGATGCTTGCGGATTTGAGCCAAGGTACTGTGGGTATCCGACACAGGCTCACTGACAGTCGTGCATCCCGTCACGAGTCCACCTGTCAGTGTCGAAAAGCCAAAGGCACCACAAAAGGGCGCACTTGCTAAAATCCGACTGTTGGCGTCATAGCCATAAGCTTTCTGCATCATGTCGCCATGCTTGATCAGGGTTGCTTGATCATGCAGGACAAACTTGGGTAAAGAGGTTGTGCCCGAGGTCGTAAAACAGAGCACGCCAGCATTGCCAAACGCGGGTGGTGAAGAGCAAGGCGTGTCGAGTAAGGACTGGTAGCTTAGGACCTTGTAGCCACGCGCGGCGATGGCCTGAGTCGCCGAGCCTGTTGTGTCGCCAAGCGTCATGATGGCGCGCAGCCGTGACAATACTTCTGTGGGGACATCCGCCAAAATATCTGCGAATGCGATGCCTTTGAAATCGGGCCACATCAGCAGCCAGTCCGCTTTGCCACGACCAACGATATCCGCAACTTCTTGGCTGCGAAAGCGCGTATTGACAGCTAGAACTGTCGCACCGAGATGCGCGCATGCCAGAAATGTTTGTAGCCAAGCTAGACAATTCGGCAGCCAGACTGCGACGCGGTCCTGGGGGCCAATTCCTTGTCGTGCAAGGTTGCCCGCCAATTGTAGGGACTGCGCATGCAATTGAGCAAAGGTCGTGGTGACATCTTGGTCAATTAGTGCAGGGTGCTGGCCATGGCTTTTGGCCAGTGCGGCCATGCGTTCAGAAAAAAACATGAATTGCCTCGAATGAACTTTATGCAGCAATCGTCTGTGTGCTGCTATAGTGATCTTGTAGAACTATTACTATAGTACTAATTTACGCACTTTTTATTTGAATATTATGAATGACAAACGCTTCTCTAAAAGCGTATATCTAAAGGAGCAAGAAACTATGAAATCAACACGGTTCGTCATCCGCGCCATCGCAGCTGCTTTCGCATTGGGCGCTGCCACGCTTGGTGTGGCCCACGCGCAAAATTACCCCTCGCGCCCCGTCACCTTGATTGTGCCTTACCCGACTGCCGGTGCCGCAGACATTTTCGGACGCTCTATCGCTCAGGCGATGGAAGCGACGCTTAAGCAGACCGTGATTGTTGAGAACAAGCCAGGGGCTGCTGGTAACGTCGGCTTGACGCAAGTCGCTCGCAGCAAGCCCGATGGTTACACGATTGGCTTGGGGACGATTGGATCGCAGGCAATTAATCAGTTTATCTATAGCCAGATGCAATTTGATCCAGCGACGGATTTAGTCCCGATTGCACTAGTGTCCACCACACCTAACGTCTTGGTGGTATCTGCCAATTCTCCATGGAAAAACCTGGGAGATGTGATTGCGGCTGCGCGTGCCGCCGGAAATAAAAAACTGAGCTACGGCACGCCCGGTATTGGTTCGTCCCCGCATCTGACCGGTGCATATTTTGAGGCGATGGCGGGTGTGGAATTACTCCATGTGCCTTTCAAAGGTGTATCAGCCTCGATGCCTGCTTTGATCGGCGGTCAGATTGACTTATTGTTTGATAACCTTTCGGGTTCAATCGCTCAGATTAAAGATGGTTCGCGCGTGCGCGGCATTGCAGTGACGTCGCTTGAGCGTACGCCGATGATGCCCAGCTTGCCAAGCTTTGCTGAAGGTGGTGTCAAAGGTTTTGATGTCACAGCTTGGTTTGCGATTTACGCTCCAAAGGGCACACCACAGCCTGTGATGGACAAGTTGATCGAAGCTGCGCGTGTCGGCTTGAAGTCACCCAAAGTCATCGAGGCGTATGAGCGTCTGGCGGCGGTTCCCGGCAACTTGTTTGGACCTGATTTGGGTAAATTCGAAGCGGCCGAGCGCGCCAAGTGGGGCAAGCTGATCAAAGAACGTGACATCAAGGCGCAATAAAATGACAGGCACCACAGCACTCGTGACCGGCGGTAGCCGGGGGATTGGCCGCGCTGTGGTGCAGTCACTGATTGAAGATGGCTATGAAGTCATCAATTTCAGTCGGACTGCACCTGCGCAGTTGTTGCCTGGCGAAATTTTCGAATCTGTCGATCTCGGTGACCCCAAACGAGCCCGCGAGGCGGCGTTTGACTGGGCTGCTAAAAAAGATATCCTCAACCTCGTCAATAATGCCGGCATGATTCATATCGGCAAGATCGAGGATATTACTCTTGAGCAAATCGAGGACATGATGTCGCTCAACATGATCGCACCGCTGATCATGACGCAGGCCGTCTTGCCGGCGATGCGCGCCCATAAGTTTGGTCGCATTGTCAATATTGGCAGTCGTGCCGCACTTGGAAAATCCGGACGGACGATCTATGGTGGCACCAAGGCGGGCTTGGCGGGGATGACGCGTACTTGGGCCTTGGAGA
>JBILJA010000134.1:0-6234 GCA_044368775.1 Burkholderiaceae bacterium | reverse complement strand
CCGGGGGTTAATGTCTCCGCGAAGCTAGGTTAAAGTCTGGATTAAGTCTCACCAAAGCGTATCAGCATGAAACCCAGAGCCAACCTCCTAAATTTTGAAGACGCTCGCCAAATATTGTTGGCGAATGCGGCACCACTGAATGCAACAGAATCACTCCCTTTGCTAAACGCTCAGGGGCGCACGCTCGCACAAGACGTCATGTCACCGATCAACGTCCCTGGGTTTGATAACTCAGCCATGGACGGTTATGCACTCCATGTTCAGGACATACAAAAGCTACCTGAGCTTTTCCCCGTGACGCAACGGATCGCAGCGGGCCAGACAGGCACTGCGCTTGCACCGCATACCGCGGCACGCATTTTTACGGGCGCTCCAGTACCCGAGGGTGCCAATGTCGTGGTGCCTCAAGAACACACGCAAGACCATGATGGCGCGATCGCCCTCACACATCCGATTGAGCTGGCACAGCACATTCGTCGCCGGGGCGAAGATATCGCAGCCGCAGGCCTCGTGCTGGCAGCCGGTCAACGTCTGGGTGCGCCACAACTGGCGATGCTCGCGTCAATTGGTGTGGCCAACGTTAAAGTTTTCCATCTGTTGAAAGTCGGTGTCTTTTTTACGGGTGATGAGTTAACTGAACCCGGTCAGCCTTTAGCCCCCGGCGCCATTTACAACAGCAACCGTTATGCGATCAACGGTCTCTTGGCGCAGCTTGGATGCACTGTGAATGACTATGGCATTGTGCGCGACTCTGCACTTGCCACCCGCGAGGCACTCAGCAAAGCCGCCAGTGAAAATGATGTCATCATCACGTGCGGTGGCGTGTCTGTCGGCGAAGAAGATCATGTTAAAGCCGCCGTGATGGCGCTTGGGAGCCTCGATCTTTGGCAAATTTCTATGAAACCCGGTAAACCGCTTGCCTATGGGCGAGTAGGTCAAACGGACTTTATCGGCTTGCCGGGCAATCCCGTGAGTGCATTCGTCACTTTTTTATTGATGGCACGACCTTTTTTGCTCGAGCGCATGGGCGCGACCAATACGGGTTTGAAATACCTGACTGCGAAAGCGAATTTCGATTGGCCCAAGCCCGATCGGCGCCGAGAGTTTTTGCGCGTCAAAATCACGGCCGATACCACGGGCGCTCCAGTCCTCGATCTCTGGCCCAACCAAGGCTCTGGCGTGATGAGCAGTTTGGCCTGGGCCGATGGACTGGTGGATCTCGCGTCCGATACAAAAATCGCGCGCGGTGATGTACTGCGCTACCTCTCTCTTGCAGAACTCCTCCACTGAACCTAAGCGACACTTTAAAGACCATGAAAATCAACGTTCTTTATTTCGCACAACTGAGAGAAAAGTTCGGTATCGGAGACGAGAGCATCGTGGCACCTGGGTCTGTTCTTACCGTGCGGGATCTCATCACACATCTTGCAAGTCGAGGTGGTGTCTGGGCTCAAACCTTTGATGGCTCCCAAGCCTTTCGCGTCGCGATGAATCAGGAAATGATTGAGCTCGACACGCCTTTAATCGAAGGCGCTGAGCTCGCCATCTTTAGACCTGTGACGGGAGGCTAAATGACCGCTCAGTCGACCCCGCGTTTATCTGTTGCTGTTCAGTCTACGGATTTTGATTTGGGTTGTGAATACACCGCGCTTTTGGCACACGATCGTGGCATTGGTGCCATCGTGGCCTTTGTCGGTACGGTACGCGATCTGAATCTTGCCCAGGACGTGGTGGCGCTCGAGCTCGAACATTATCCAGGGATGACAGAAAAGTCCTTGCGTAAAATTTTAGATGCGGCAGTCGAGCGTTGGTCATTACAAGGCGCGCGCATCGTGCACCGTATTGGCAAAATGTATCCTGGCGATCAAATTGTGTTGGTGCTCACGGCGAGCGCACACCGCGGCGATGCCTATGAGGCGAACAACTTCATCATGGACTATTTGAAAACCGAAGCACCATTCTGGAAAAAAGAATGGACTCCCGATGGTCCGCGCTGGATTGAAGCGCGAGACAGCGACGACAAGGCAGCAGCGAGATGGAAATGAAAAACGCCTATGATGCATTGATCCTCGCCGGCGGTCGCGGTGCACGACTGGGCGGCAAAGACAAAGGCTGGATTATGTGGGGTGGCTTGCCACTCATTGAACACGCGCTTGCCGCCCTAGGCAAACAAGACCCTGCTCCGGCTCGCATCATGATTAGTGCCAATCGCAATGTTGATGCCTATCAGCAAACAGGGCATGTCGTGGTGGTGGATGAACGCCCAGATTTTGCAGGGCCGCTTGCAGGGATCGAAGCAGGTCTCATGCGCTGTAAAAAAAATTATTTATTGGTGATCCCCTGTGACGCACCACGCTTGCCTAATAACTTGTTTGAAAAGCTCCAACAGGCTCTCACAGACCACCCGCAAGCAGTGGCCGCCTATGCCGTCACATCCGAGTCCACGCAACCTCTGTGCTGCCTTGTCAAACCCACGGTCGCGGGCTTACTTGGTAAGCAACTCGATGCAGGACAGCATGCGGCGCAAACATGGCTCGATGCACTTGAAGCGATCCCAGTGCGTTTCGATGATGCCGCATCTTTTACAAATTTCAACACCCCCGAGGTGTTGCAAGCTCAGCGAAACCCCTCATGACTCAAGATCTCACACACTTCGATGCCTCCGGTCAGGCGCACATGGTCGATGTCTCAGCGAAAGCGCAAACACATCGACGCGCGGTCGCTCAAGGACGCATCACGATGCAGCCCGCCACCTTTAGCAAACTGTCCCAGGGCGATGCAAAAAAAGGGGACGTCTTGGGTGTGGCAAGATTAGCCGGCATCATGGCGGCCAAGCAGACGGGTGCTCTGATCCCTTTATGTCACCCTATTCCACTGACCAGTGTCACCGTTGATTTTGTTATAGATTCAGAAAGCTCATCAGTGACCTGTAATGCCGTCTCTGAAACGGTCGGACGTACGGGCGTCGAGATGGAGGCACTCACCGCCGCCTCGATCGCGTTGTTGACGATTTATGACATGTTGAAAGCCATCGATCGCGGCATGGTGATTGATGGTGTCAGACTGTTAGAAAAACATGGTGGCAAGTCTGGCTCTTGGGTCGCTGAGGATTGACATGGGTGTCCATGCAATAAGTATTCAATTAAATCTTTGACGGGTCGAATCGCATCACCAAACGGCAGACGCCCCGCCCCTCGAAAAAACAATCCTTTTTGCACATCACCTTTGAGTGCGGCCGCAAGTTTCAAATCAATGCAAAATTGTCCTGCCTTGCTATTGCCATCACGTAAGCCGCAATGCGTCAGGCAATCCATGCGCTGCGAACAACGTCTGGGGTCTGCCTTTGCGCTCGCTTGCATTTTTGGTTCCTGACGCTGGTATTGACGCAACCAATGTGTCGAGACTGCCCGCATCGGTAGGCCTGCGACACTCATGAGCTCCACCATTTTTGAGGGGATGGCACCAAGTAAGACGCGCTTGAAATCGATATGTGCATCGCCTTCTTCACTGACGGCAAAAGCTGTCCCCAGCTGCACGGCATCAGCACCCGCATTAAGCCAGTGACGGACTTTTTCATGACGATCGATCCCGCCTGCCAAAATCAGCGGTGGCGCATCCCGTCCGAGTCCAAGTTCGAGGAACAAGGCCTGGCATTCGGCGATGACACGCTCGAACTCAAAGCGCTCGGCATGAATGTCTTCGATTTTGACTGCGCCCAAGTGTCCACCGGCATAACCTGGATGCTCAATCACGATCGCATCAGGACAACGACCTTTTTTAAGCCATTTTTTCATCACGATCGCTACGCCACGTGACTCGGAGAGGATCGGGATGAGTCCGACCTTGGGATAGTCTGCCACCATTTCCGGTAAATCAATCGGTAACCCCGCACCCATCACGATGGCATGCGCGCCACTTTCACAGGCCTGCCTGACCAATGCGGGATGGTCGCGCACGGCTTTCATGACGTTGACGGCGATGAGTCCCCTACCCTGAGCGTGAAGCAACGCGGCCTGAATCTCCCGGTCCAAGGCGATCAGATTGACCCGGTCAATCAAGTCTCGGTCGCGCGATTTCTCAGTCTGCTCAAGTAAGTCAGGATGATGATGACGTAAATCAATGCTGGCAATCGTCCCAATCGCGTTTTCTCGCGCAACGGCACCCGCCAGTCGATGCGCGGAAACACCCACACCCATACCACCTTGAACGACTGGTGATAGAGAGCGACCAAGAATATCGAGGGTCTTAAACCACCTGTCCGTGGAGGGCAGCCAGTTTGAGAAAACAGATAAAGCTGAAGCTAGTGTCGTTGTCATGAGGATTTTCCTTGCATGACGGCTACGTTAGCCTAGCGGAGTGTTTACTGGGGAGATGACACAGAGCAATGTTTGATCTAGGACAAAGCTTAGTGAGTGATGACCTGTGGGCAGTACCCATTTCAACGCGCTGGGGTCAGCCATTCAAGCTTGAGACTATTCATTTAAAGTAGCTTTCAATAAAGTGCTTGCCCAAAAAGCCTAATAGCGCAAGCAAGGCACCGTAATGCGCAGTCATAAGCCAGAAAGTTTTCCGATCGATCTCTGAGCGTAACTCGGTCCGCACATCTGAGATGTCCTGACGCAGGGTGGCCTGTCCCTGAATCATGTCGACCCTCAGAGCAGAAACTGCCTGACTGAGCTTGGCCATGCTGTGATCAAGACGCTCAATACTCCGGTCAAGCCGCTCAATCAACTTACCGTTTTGTTCAACAATTAATTCAAGTGTGTACACGCGTTTTTCCATCCAAAAATCATAGCTTTGAGTTTGAATGATTTCTATTCGGAATGGTACGAAAACGCTGAATCATTGATTAAAAATTGAAAGCAATTGCAACAATTCACTGACTGAACGAGCAGGTAGTGCCTCGAACCAGAAAGCGTTCGTGCAGTTGTCATGGCGCGACCTCCATCAAGCTTTAGGTAAAAAATCATCCGGTGCGCCGGGTGGAATCGGTGGCGTATCTTTTAGCGTGGCCTGAAAGGCATTAATCATTTTTCGAATAGGTCCTCTCACCCAGCCCTGAGTCGAGCTCACGTCTGTTTCTTCTTTTGGATCTTGAACGAGATTAAATAAATAAGGCGTCTCCAAATGGTTCGCGCCTTCATTCGGCTCCTTTTCCCAAACAAAGTGCATTTTCCAGTCCCGCCACTTTGCCGCACGCATTTCATTCTTGATGAAATAAACAAATCCCTCGCGTGCTGAGTTTGGTGTTTCACCCTTGAGGAATGACACTTGATTGACACCATCGATAGGTCGATCCTGGGGCACTTGCGCCCCTGCAACCGCAGCCAAGGTTGAGTAAATATCCACAACATGAAAGATTTCGTTTGAGACGACACCGGCAGGGATCTTGCCTGGCCAACGCGCAATGAACGGAACCCTTAACGAACCCTCCATCGAGGTGTGATAAGTTCCTGTCCACATTCCCGCACTTCCTCTCCAAGGACGGCGATATTCAGGGCCGTTATCACTCGCAAAAATAAACAACGTGTTGTCCTGCGTTTCGGTCGCATGAACGGCATCAATGATTTGACCCACGCGCGCATCGAGCTCAATCATCGAATCCGCAAAATCGCCCTTCTTTGTTTGACCTTCAAAGTCTCGATGCGGCAACGTTGGGAAATGTAATTGCGTGAGAGGCACATATAAAAAATAGGGCTCATCCGCGGCCACTTTTCTACGGATGAAATCACAACTTTTTTCAGTGAGTACGCCATCAATACGTCGGCGCATCTCTAAGTCGTAAATTTCTTTCTTTTCAGCCGGACGTCCCTTGAACCCTTCCATCACATAAGGAACATCAACGACCTCAGGATCAAAGCCGACCTGCTCAGTAAACATACTTTCATTCGTTGTTCTTGGAATGCCGTACCACTCATCAAACCCTTTGTCTTTGGGGTATCGGCCTTCTTTGTCGCCTAGGTGCCACTTTCCGAACATGCCAGTGGCATAGCCGGCCTTGGACAACAATTCGGCGATCGTGACCTCCCAAGGAATCAGCCCCTGCGGCAACCCGGCTGGAACGGATTGCAAGGCGCCTGTTCGAATAGGATGACGTCCCGTCATCAACGCGGAACGTGTCGGCACGCAGTCACTCTCAACATTAAAGTTAAGCAACTGAATGCCTTCCTTTGCCAACGCGTCAATACGAGGAGTGGGAGCGCCGCGTATCGCGCCCCCACCATAACAACCAAG
>JBILJA010000030.1:0-21444 GCA_044368775.1 Burkholderiaceae bacterium | reverse complement strand
CTAGCTCATGTTGCGCTGCATTATACTACTCTGGCCTCTGTCTTTGGACCTTCTGAAATGACCATGAACGCCTCCGAACGTACTGTTTTCATTATTTCAGATGGAACGGGTATCACTGCGGAAACCTTTAGTCATTCCGTCCTTTCCCAGTTTGAATCAGTGACGTTTAGACAGGTCCGTGTGCCATTTATTGACTCCGTTGAAAAGGCAGATACTGTGGTTCAGCGTATTAATCGCTGCGCCGCAGATCAAGGAACCGCTCCCATTGTTTTTACAACGCTGGTCAATCCTGATGTTTTAGGACGGGTCAAGCTCGCCAATGCTTTGTTTTTAGATTTGTTTGGTGCCTTTGTAGAGCCTCTCGAGCACAATCTAGGTATGAAATCGAGTCATTCCATTGGCAAATCCCACAAAGCGGCTAGCTCGATGCAATACAGAAATCGTATTGAAGCCATCAATTTCAGTCTTGCGCATGATGATGGCCAATTTGTATCCGGATTGGCACAAGCTGATGTGATCTTGATCGGTGTCTCACGCTGTGGGAAAACACCAACAAGCCTCTATCTGGCGATGCAATACGGGGTTAAAGCCGCTAATTTCCCATTGATACCAGAGGATTTTGACCGAGGTGCGCTCCCCTCAACGTTGATGCCTTTTCGCTCAAAGCTTTTTGGGCTCACGATTCAACCAGAGCGTCTGATGGAGGTTCGCCAAGAGCGTCGTCCTGACAGTTTATATGCTTCACTCCCCCAATGTCGTCACGAAGTCGCAGAAGCAGAACGCCTGATGCGAAGAGAGTCTATCCCTATGCTCTCAACCACCACCAAGTCGATCGAGGAAATCTCGACAACGGTATTGCATGACGTTGGACTGGATCGACATTCCGCGTATTGATCAAACGTGATTGGGTTATTTAGAGACGTGGTGTTGACGCCTTTGCTCAAATAAACAAATGGCCGAGGCTACGGTGACGTTCAGGGACTCTACAGCGCGATCATGCATGATTTTGATGCGTAAGTCGGCGCGTGCAAGAAGTTCAGGGTCAACGCCTTGTCCTTCGTTACCGAATACCCAAGCTGCATGTTTAGGCAAGGCTGTCATGTAGAGATCATGAGCATCCTCAAGTGTCGTCACAATCATGGGTACTGCAAGCGATGACGACAGGTTTTTCAGATTAGTCTGTTCATGCAACTTCAACTGGAAATGCGCGCCTTGCGCACTACGTAGTACTTTGGGCGACCACAATCCTGCTGTGCCAACAGAAGCAAATACACGCTTGATGCCTGCAGCTGCACAGGTTCGTAAAATAGCACCTACATTACCGGGATCCTGCAACCGGTCTAGTAAGACGATTGTTTCAACTATTTTTTCTGGAATCGGATGAATCGTGGGTTGCGCGACAAACAATACGCCTTGATCGGTGTCGACGCTGGAGAGGTTGCCGAGCAGTGAACCTGACATCGTGAGACATACGTCAGGATTTAATTTATCGATTAAGCTGGCTATCTGCGACTGAGACACGCGCTCAAGATCAAAAATGGCATATTTAGGTTGTTTGCCCAACGCGAGCCAAGATTCGCATAGATGTATGCCCTCAAGCAAAATGGGTTCATCTCTCCTACCTGCACTGGACTGCCATTTGTAGAGCTGTTTATAAAGCGGATTCGCGCGGGATTCGATATGTTTCATGTTGTTTCCAAACAAGCGCGCACTGGCGCAAAACTGCGCCGATGTACTGGACTCGGGCCATACTGCTTAAGTCGTGCCATGTGTAGTGCTGTTCCGTAGCCTTTATGCTGATCAAATGCATATTGCGGATAGAGGTTGTGAAGACGTTTAAGGTCATGATCTCTCGCTGTTTTTGCGAGAATAGAAGCAGCCGATATCGCTGGAATCAGCGCGTCACCTTTAATGACGGTCTGAACTCGGCAGTTTAGACGAGGCGACTGATTGCCATCGACCCAAGCGAGTTCAGGCTGAATAGAGAGCCCTTCTACAGCACGCTTCATCGCAAGAAGCGTAGCTTGTAATATATTTAGACGATCAATTTCCTCAACGGTGGCAATACCCACTGACCAACACAGAGCGTGCGCTTTGATGTGTTCGGCGAGAAAATCACGTTTTTTCTCTGACAGAACTTTTGAATCGGCAAGCCCATCGATTGGATGACGACTATCGAGAATTACAGCGGCAGCGTAAACATCGCCTGCCAACGGACCCCGACCCGCCTCATCAACGCCTGCGGCATAAAGTGTCGTTTCTTTCTGTATATCAAAAAGACTGACTTGCGATGCAAGCGAGGTTGATTTAGCCATTTGATTTAACGCCGATTAAGCGCAATCGACTCAATAACCTGAGCCACGCGAACAGGTGTATTGCAACGCAACGTATGATGCATTTCAGTAAATCGACGTCTGATAAGCTCACAACGATTCTCATCATTTAATAAAGCTGAAAGTGCCTGAGCCAATTTTTCGGGCGTGGCATCTTCTTGAATCAGTTCGGGAACGACAAAGTCGTTAAGCAAGACATTAGGCAAACCCACCCAAGGTAAATAAGGACGTTCCTGTCCTGACTTCCAAGTCATGATTTTGCGCACTAAGGGTGAGACTGCATAGGAAATCACCATTGGTTTTTTAAAAAGTGCTGTTTCGAGCGTTGCCGTACCGCTTGCAACGAGTGCAACATCACACGCCTCAAGGACAGACCACGCGATCGGATCAGCGATGCCAATTGCTTGAGGTTGCGACCTCACGATTTTCAAGTAATTAACAGGATATTGCGTTAAAAATACGTTGAATTCGCGTTCTCGCTGTTCACTGACCATGGGAACAACAAACTGAAGAGAAGGATCATGCTTTTGTAGACGTTGGGCTGTTTGTAAAAAACGTGGCGCAATCAGCTTGATCTCTGAGGCTCGGCTTCCGGGTAAAACTGCAATCACTCTTGCCTGTTGATCGAGCCCGAGGCGAATGCGCGCTGCTTTCTGATCTGGTTCTATCGCAATCGCATCGGCCATGGGATGACCAACATAGGTGACAGGAATACCTTCTTTTTTGTAAATAGCCTCTTCGAAAGGAAACAATACGAGCATGTGAGAAACAGCTTCACGAATGTAATGTATGCGCTCGTAGCGCCAAGCCCAAATCGACGGACCCACAAATTGCACTGTCGGGACACTCGCTTTACGCAAGCGATGCTCCAAACGTAAATTAAAATCAGGGGCGTCGACCCCTAAAAAAACAGCGGGCGGTTCTCGCAACCAGCGGTTTTTAACGTCAAGATAAATATGTAATAAAGAAGGTAAGCGCTTGATTGCATCCACATAGCCAAAGACACTAAGCGCATGCATAGGATGCCAGACATCCAAACCTTCGGCAGTCAAATGTGGGCCGCCAATCCCTTCAGGGCGAACCGATGGATCTGCCTGTTTAAGACCTGACAATACTTTAGCGGCGATTAAATCACCCGAGGGCTCGCCCGCAACGAGCCCAAGTCGCCACGTCATGGACGAATGATGCCGCGCGTACTCGCCTCTACAAAGTCGAGCAAGGGTTGAAGGGCTTGGGCAACGGCGGGTTCAAGTTGTTGTCTATTGCGAATTTCAGCGCAAGCATCGCCAAGGCTTAAACCACGTCTATAAATGATCTTGTAGGCATCACGAAGTGCACTGATTGATTCAGGAGAAAATCCACGGCGTTTAAGCCCTTCGACATTAATACCAACTGGGACGCAGGGATTCCCAGAACCCATCACATAAGGAGGGATATCCATATGCAACGCGCTTTGTCCGCCCGTCATGCTGTGTGCGCCGATCTTACCAAACTGATGCACAGCAGCAAGACCACCGACGATGGCCCAATCACCGATATGGACATGACCACCCATTTGAACTCCATTGGCAAGAATCGTTTGGCTGCCAATCTGACAATCATGCGCAACATGGACATAGGCCATGATCCAGTTGTCCGAACCAAGCCGAGTGACACCACCGTCCTGAATTGTGCCGGTATTAATAGTGACGTATTCACGCACCATATTGCGATCACCCATGACAAGTTGGGTGGGTTCGCCTGCGTATTTTTTGTCCTGAGGTATGCCCCCAATCGAACAAAAACGATAAAAATGATTGCCTTGACCAATGGTGGTGTCACCATCAATGATGCAATGAGGACCAATAATCGTATCAGCACCGATACGGACATCGGGTCCGATGATGGAATATGCCCCAACTGAAACCGTTGGATGTAAATGAGCCTTGGGGTCGATAAGAGCGGTCGGATGGATGAATGCAGCCATTTATTTTTCCATTGGTCTAATAGCGCACATCAACTTAGCCTCAGCAACTTCTTGTCCATCAACAAAGGCATGACCTTGATATTTACAAATACTGCGACCTAAGCGCTCGGCAACAACCTCGATGTGCAGTTGATCGCCTGGCAGCACAGGTTTGCGAAATCGAGCGCCATCAATTCCAACAAAATAATACAAAAATTCTTCATCTTTAGGTTTGAGGCCTGCCTCATCTGCAAAAGAAAATATTGCAGCGGCTTGTGCCATAGCCTCAAGAATCAGCACACCTGGCATCACTGGGTGATGAGGAAAATGTCCTGTAAAAAAAGGCTCGTTAATAGATACATTTTTAAGTGCCTTGATTGATTTTCCCGGCACCATGTCTATTACGCGATCAATCAACAACATCGGATAGCGATGGGGAAGTCTGTCGAGAATACTTTTAATATCAAGTTGCATAACTTATCCTAGACGCTTTAAGTCATCAAAACGAAAAAATTAAAATCCATATTGTCATTCACACTCAAAAGCTTGACTATGACTCGTCACGCTCAAGCGCTCTGACCCGCTTGCGCAGCCCAGATAATTGTGTGACAACCGCAGCATTTCGCTGCCATTCTTTGTGTTCTGCAAAGGGGTAAACGCCGGTATAACGCCCTGGTTGATCAATGCTCGCAATAATGCCAGTGCCGCCTGAGATATGCACATCATCACCAATTACGAGATGACCAGAAACACCGGCCATTCCGCCAATCGTGCAGCGTGACCCAATGACGGTTGATCCAGCGATACCCACGCATGCGGCAATCGCGGTATGCGCACCAATCATGCAATTGTGGCCAATCATGACGTGATTGTCGATTTTGACGCCATCTCCGACGATGGTGTTATCGAGAGCCCCTCTGTCAATGGTTGTGTTGGCACCAATCTCTACATCATGGCCGACAAGAACAACACCTAACTGAGGAATTTTTCCCCAAGCACCTTTAGAAAGGCTTGGATCCGGTGCAAAACCAAAACCGTCCGCTCCTAGAACGACACCGCTATGGATGATCGCTCGATCTCCCACTTTGACGCCATAATAAATAGAGACGCGAGGATAGAGAACAGAGGACGAGCCGATCTCGACATCATCCCCTAAAAAACAACCCGCCCCAATCTGAGTCATAGCCCCCACAACACACCGCGCTCCAATGACCGCATGTGGGCCAATGCGTGCACTGGGAGAAATGATCGCCGTCGAGTCAACGACTGCAGAAGCATGAATGCCAGGTTCATAAGACGGCCGACTCGCCCATTCGAACCATTGAGAGATTCGGGCGTAAAGAAGATAGGGATGCTTACATACAATGCGCGTAAATTGAGGTGCAGGAGATGTTTGAGCGAGTTTTTCTTCGATTTCAGGAAGAACAATCACCGCACAAGCGCGTGTGCGTGCTAAATGATCAAGATATTTAGGATGAACAATAAAGGAGATCTCAAGCTCACTTGCATGCGCAAGAGAGCCTAAACCAGCGATACGCGGATCATTATCGAGACCCGCAGACACCACATTTTGAACTAAGCCGCCGGGAACGGCACGTAAAAGTTCTGAGAGAAGAGGAGCCCGTGCAGGGTCTAACAGGACGGGCATATGTTGATCTTATTATTTGGCACCCAACGCTTGAATCACCTTTTCAGTAATATCAATACGTGGGTTAACAGTGACTGCATCCTGCAGAATCATATCGTAGTTGTCTTTTTCAGCGATACGCTTGATCGCTGTATTGGCGCGCTCGATGATCGTAGCGAACTCTTCATTGCGGCGACGGTTAAAGTCTTCTTGGAGTTCGCGACGCTTACGCTGAAGGTCAGCATCAATATTGGCTAATTCGCGCTGACGCTTATTGCGATCAGATTCAGAAAGAACAGGCGCGTCTTTTTCAAATTTTTGGGCAGCAGTACGGAGATTGTTGCCAAGCCGCTGAATTTCTTCTTCGCGTTTCTTAAATTCGGCTTCAATCTTTGTTTGGGCCGCTTTGGCAGGCGCAGAATCTCTCAAAATTCGCTCAGTGTTGACAAAGCCGATCTTAGAGCCCTGAGCGTGAGCAACATTACCCAAGACCACAGCGAACATGATGCATGAAAACACGATCAACCATGCCAAGGGGTGTTTGACAAAGCCAATAGGCGTAGCGGGCCTTTGAAACTGGGAGACGGAAGTTGCAGCCATTATTAAATTCTCTCGATAAACGAATACAGATTGGTATTGTGCCACTAAAAAGTACTATCTAAAATTTTAGAAACCTGTCCCGATTTGGAATTGGAAGATTTGCGTGTTGTCACCCGGCTTGGAGTTCAAAGGCTTAGCAAAGGATAACTGGAGCGGTCCCAAGGGTGAAACCCAAGACAAGCCGATACCGGCAGAGTATCGCATCTGGCCAAAGTCAATAGCTGTGTCATTGCCAAAACCGTCAGTACCAAAAACCTGACCACCATCAGCGAATGCAAACCAACGCAGCGAACGATCCTTCTGGGTTCCAGGGAATGGGAGGTAAAACTGGACATTACCTACTACCCGCTTTGAACCACCTAGATACGTGCCAGTTAGAGGATCGGTCGGACCGAGAGAGTTTTGTGAGAAACCTCTAACAGTGCCAATACCACCAGCGTAGACGTTTTTAATGATGGGATAGGGTAAATCAGTTTTGTAGCTATTGCCGAAATCAAACATTCCATTGAATGCGAGAGTAAAGTCGCGACCGATTGGAACATAGGTCTGGTGTTGCGCACCTAACATGTAGTAATCCAAGCTACCTGTACCCACATCGACCTTGAATCGAGTAAAGGAACCCTTGGTCGGAGTAAGAGCGCTATCACGGTTGTCTTTAGACCAACCCAAATTCAGAATCGCGGCCGTCGTTGTCTCACCATAGTCTCTTACATACTCGCGATACGCCAGCGGGGAGTTCGCAAACAAACCGATCGAATTTCGTTCAAGGTTGACACCTAAGAAAACTCGATTAAATTCGGAGATGGGTACACCGAAATTTAAACCTAGACCACCCGTTGTGACTTTATAGTTACCTGGGTTATTTGAGAAAGGCGTGATCGTGCGATAGTAAATCGAACTCGTCCTGCTCACGCCGTCATTGGTAAAGTATGGGTCAGTATGCGCCAACACAGCACTGCGGTTAGAGGCGCTTGTATTAAAGTTGAGTGTCAGATTAGTACCGCTTCCGAAGACGTTTTCTTCGGAAATGCCCGCAGACAAAATGACTCCATCGACTTGTCCGTAGCCGACGCCTAAATTCAACATTCCCGTTGGCTTTTCTTCAACGGTCAGATTGATATCGACCTGATCTGGTGAGCCAGGAACAGGGTCGGTTCCTACTTTAACTTCTTTAAAGTAGCCAACGCGGTCAAGTCGATCTCGAGATAGTTTGATTTTCCCTGCATCATACCAAGCCGCTTCTGGCTGACGCACTTCACGGCGAATCACTTCATCTTTTGATCGATGATTCCCGACGACTTGGATTCGACGAACATAGACGCGTCGACTAGGATCAATGTAAAAAGTGACTTCTGCGGTTTGATTTTCACGGTTAAGCACTGGGTTGGGGTTAACGTTGGCAAATGCATAGCCCAAACCACCCAGATAATCAGTAATGCCTTTAGCCGTCGCGTTAGTTTTGGCGCCGGAAAAAATTTGCCCGGGTTTTAACTGAACAAATTGATTGATTTCACTTTCAAGTCCCAGCAAATCGCCCGCAAGTTTGACCTCAGAAACCGTGTAAGGCTTACCTTCTGAAATTGTCAATGTTATGAAAATGTCTTTTCGGTCACCGGAGATAGATACTTGTGGAGGCTCGATTTTGAATTCTAGGTAGCCGCGGTCAAGATAAAAGGATTTGATGGCTTCGACGTCTTTTTCAAGCTTTTCTCGTGAATACTTATCGGAATCGGTGTACCAGGTGAGCCAACCTGGTGTGGTCAGAGACATCAAGTCACGTAATCTGCTCTGAGAAAAAGTCGAGTTACCAACTATATTAATTTCACGGATGCGTGCAACACTGCCTTCGAAAAGGTCAAAGTTGATGCCGACTCGATTGCGGGGTAAAGGCGTGACGGTCGGCGAGATTTCAACCGCATACTTTCCTTTATTGAGATACGCTTGACGCAACTCAAACTGTGCTTGTTCGAGCATGGACTGGTCAAAAACACGTCCTAGAGCAAAACCCACTTGTTTGAGATTGCCAATGATGGCATCTGTCTCAAACTCTCTCATACCCGAAAACGTGATCGCAGCAATCGTTGGACGTTCTTGGACCGCAACAACCACAACACGATTTGCGGTCTGAATGCGTACATCAGCATAAAGACCCGTCGCATAAAGTTTTCTAATTGATTCTGTGGCGAGAGCTTCGGTAAATCGCTGGCCAACCTTAAAAGGAAGCTGTGCAAAGATCGAACCTGGCTCCGTACGCTGCATCCCTTCGACCCGAATATCGCTCACTACGAAAGGATCAAACGCCTGCGCACTCAAAGGAATCAATAGCGATGCCACCAAAAGCACCTGACACAAGGCGTGCGTCATCAAGCTCAGGGCTTTGTCGAAAACATATGGCAAACGAGCGAGCATCCCGGGTAATCCTCAAATATCTTGTATGTAGGTGAATGGCGAGCTGATTAAAAAGACAGCAATTAATAGATTTTAAGTCAGAACTGGCTCAGCTTAAAATGCGAATGAAATCATTAAACAAAGCGAGCCCCATCAGACCTGCAAGCAAGGTCAAGCCAATTTTATGGCCCCACTCCATCACATTCGCCGAAACAGGTTTGCCACGAACCATCTCCCAGAGATAATACATTAGATGCCCCCCATCTAGCATAGGGATGGGTAGGAGATTAAGAATGCCTAGGCTCACACTGACGAGTGCTAAAAATGCGATGTAAGCAGCCCAGCCAATCTTGGCGGATTGACCCGCATAGTCAGCAATAGTGACAGGTCCGCTAATATTTTTAAGCGAAACATCGCCTGTGATCATTCGCCCCATCATGCGCAGTGAAAACCATGCTGTATCAAAGGTTTTGATGGCACCATTAATCAAGCTGTCGATGGGTCCATAGCTGACCTTGACCATCGCGACATCTGCCCCAATTTGAATACCTGCGCGACCAACAACCTGACCATTCTCGAGGGTATGTGGAGCGGGAATCAAAGAAAACTTAATTTTTTGCTGTCCACGTTCAACATCGATAGAAATTTCGCGACCCGCATGCTGTTGAATCGTTCGGACAAGAGTTCCAGTATCTGGACGATCAATCTCCCCGATTCGGACAATTTTATCTTGTGACTCAAGTCCCACGCGTTGAGCGACGCTACCCGGTACGATTCCGCGAACAAATGGAGGACCGCTCGCGAGACCCAGACCTAAATCTCTCATTGGATCGGCCTGTGACGGATCCGCAAGTGTTGGGAGCTTGAGTGTTCGGTTGAGTTTGGCGCCACCTTGATCTACCGTGATTTGAGCTTCTCCGCCATCAGCGAGTAGTTGTAACAAGTTCCAGCGGAGTTGCGGCCAGGAGGCGACAGAAGTTTGATTGATGGCGATAATTTTGTCACCACCCTGGAGACCTGCTTGTGCTGCGGGTGAATTCAGCGTGGGTTGGGCCAAAATCGCATCGGGCTCTTGAGTTCCCGCGAAGTTGATGCCTGCATAAAGTAAAACGGCTAACAATAGATTAAACAAAGGGCCAGCAGCGACAATGGCAAACCTTCTGGATACCGGCTGTGATTGAAAACTAGAACCTCGGGGATCTGTTTCTGTCGTTTCTAAAGCGGGCCCTGAAGTGCTTGAAGCAGAGATCACATTCGTTGGCGCTAAATCGTCCTGATCAAGCATTTTGACGTAACCGCCCAAAGGGATCGCCGATAGCGCCCATTCGGTCCCATTTTTGTCGACACGCTTAATTAAGACCTTGCCGAATCCAATTGAAAAACGTAAAACTCGAACGCCGCACCAGCGAGCGACCCAATAATGGCCTAGCTCATGAAAAGTGATGAGAATGCCAAGTGTCACAAAAAAAGAAAGAAGTGTCGTAAGCATAGTCCTAGCCAAAAAATCGTTAAATACTCAAACTCTTACACTGGCGATCAGTGCATCACATCAAGCTAGATAGATATCCATTGCGCAGCCTGCCGGCGAGCTTCGGCATCAAGCGCCATGACATCATCAAGGGAGTTAAGGGGCCAGCGGGGTCTACCTGCGTGCCACGTTAGCGTGTTATCAATCAGAGCCGCAATACGCGTATATGACAATTTGCCATCTAAGAACGAAGCGACTGCTATTTCATTGGCGGCATTCAGCGTGATGCATGAGCCTTGTCCGCTTCGCAGCGCCTCAAAAGATAGCTTTAGACAGGGAAACTGTTCAAGATCGGGTTGTTCAAAATCAAGTCTACCGGCAAGAGCCAAATCTAGTATTCCGACACCGGATGATATGCGTTCAGGAAATCCTAAACCATAGGCAATTGGAGTACGCATATCTGGCTGACCTAACTGTGCGATGACTGACCCGTCATCGTACTCTACCATTGAGTGGACAACACTTTGAGGGTGTATGACGACATGAATGCGCTCCGCAGGCATCGCAAACAACCAGTGCGCCTCAATGACTTCAAGCCCTTTGTTGAGCATGGTTGCTGAGTCCACAGAAATTTTTCTTCCCATACTCCAGTTGGGGTGGGCACAGGCCTGTTCAGGCGTGACATGATTAAGCTCGGCCCATTTCTTTGTTCGAAATGGACCTCCTGATGCAGTCAAAATTAATCTTCTAACACCCGCACTAGGACCTGATGGTGCACTCGCTCTGCCTTCGTGAGGTAAACATTGAAAAATCGCATTATGTTCGCTGTCAATTGGTAGGAGTTCAGCCCCGCTCTCCTTAACGGCAGCCATAAATAATGAGCCCGCGGCAACCAACGCTTCTTTGTTTGCAAGCAAAACGCGCTTTCCCGCTTGCGCAGCGGCCAAAGCCGAAGGAAGGCCGGCAGCGCCTACGATAGCGGCCATGACAACATCAGTTTCGTCATCACCAGCCGTATCGATAAGTGCTTGTTGCCCAATGCGAATTTCTGGACTAGCGACTCCAGTAGGCCACACTTTTCTAAACAAAACGGCAGCAGAATCAGTGGGGACGATCACCACGCGCGCCCTAGTTTCCAAAGCCTGAGCAGCAAGCTGTTCTATTCGCGAATGCGCGGATAGTGCATACACGACAAATCGTTCTGGATGTCGCGCGATCACATCAAGGGTATTGAGACCAATCGATCCCGTAGAACCGAGGATGGTGATACGTGCAGGTTTCAAAGTTTCCATCCCCCAGTCAGCAAGTATGCGAGTGGGACAACCGCCACAACAGCATCGATGCGGTCAAATACACCGCCATGACCAGGAAGAAGCTGACTCGAGTCTTTGATCCCTGCCCTTCGTTTGAGTAATGATTCGAAAAGATCACCGGAAATTGAGAAGATCGCAAGCAAAATGGCCAGCAGTATAGAGCCGGCAAGGCCCCAGCGACGCATTAAATCAGCACCAAAGCTTTCTGGCCATTGCGCGGAGACAAGAAGCCAAATCACAACACCAACGATTCCCGCCAAAGCACCTTCGCGAGTTTTGCCAGGACTAATGGCAGGCGCCAGTTTGTGACGACCAACAGCACGTCCAACGAAATAAGCGGCAATATCTGCGACCCAAATCACAATGAGAAGAGAGAGAATGTAAAAAACGCCATGTTCTTGGTATCGATCGGCTAAAGCTCCCCACGTTGCGAACAATGTGATGCAAGCAAAGCCACTCCAGCCCAACGGGGCGACCCTCGCAGAAACCTGTGCCTGATAGAGCGCGCGACTGACAGCAGTCAACCAAAAGTAAACGCTTATAACTGCACAAAGCTGTACAACAACAGTATTGCTCACATCTTGCTTAGACCAAAAAAACGCCTGAGCGAGGGTGAGTGACAAAAGACCGACCCCCAAAATGGGAGGCCAAACGGATGAACGCCCCAGAGTAATACGCGTCCATTCCCAACCGGCAAGACTACAGGTGATGGCTAAAAATACAAGAAAAGGCCAAGCAGAATTTGCTGACAATACGATCGCTAGAATCACAAACAAAACGATAGCTGTCAGGATGCGATGTTTGAGCATGTGTCTTAGCGAGGTGAATCAGTATGTAATTGTGCACTGGTACGCCCAAAGCGGCGCTCACGATTACGGTACCATTCAAACGCTTTTTTTAACTCACCCGTATCAAAGTCTGGCCAATAGCAATCAGTAAAAAATAATTCTGTATACGCCAACTGCCAGATTAAAAAATTGGAAACGCGTTGTTCGCCGCCTGTTCTGATAAATAAATCTGGCTCAGGCGCCCAAGCCATAGAAAGGTGTTGTGCAAGTGCGGGCTCATCAATTCGCCTAGGATCTACACCAAAATCAGGATTGTTTTGCAGCATTTTTCGTGCTGCTTGCAAGACATCCCAGCGGCCGCCATAATTCGCAGCAATCGTCAGGTGAAGTTTGTCATTATGCGCAGTCTTTTCTTGAGCTTTCGTGATGAGATCCTGTAGTTTCGGTTCAAAAGCCGAAAGGTCGCCAATCACACGAAGTCGAACACCTTGCTCCTGCAGAAGGGATACTTCACGCTCAAGGGCTTGGACAAACAAACGCATGAGCAAAGAAACTTCTTCGGCTGGTCGCCGCCAGTTTTCTGAGCTGAAAGCAAAAAGAGTTAAATAACGAACGCCAAGCTTGCCGCAGGTCTCTACTGTAGAACGCACGGACTGAACGCCGCGAGCATGACCTGCAGTACGTGGTAGGAGACGTTTAGCTGCCCACCTTCCGTTGCCATCCATAATGATGGCGACATGTTGTGGAACAGCTGTAGTTGCGGGAATTTCAATCGTTGAGCTTAGGGCCATAGTAATGGCGGTTTACACCGTCATGATCTCAGCTTCTTTCTGAACGATCATTTTGTCAATTTCAACAACGCAACGATCCGTCAATTTCTGCACGACGTCTTGAGCACGGCGCTCATCATCTTCAGAGATTTCTTTTTCTTTTACAAGTTTTTTAAAAGCCTCATTAGCATCACGACGAAGATTGCGAATGGCTATTTTTGCATCCTCACCTTCAGATTTAACGACCTTGTTTAAATCACGGCGACGATCTTCAGTTAATGCAGGCATAGGAACACGAATGCTATCGCCCATGCCGACAGGATTAAGACCTAGATCAGAATCTCGTATCGCTTTTTCTACTGCAGCACCTAGATTTTTTTCCCAAACTGAAACACTGAGCGTACGTGCATCCATTAAGGTTACGTTTGCGACCTGACTAATGGGTACGGGAGAGCCGTAGTACTCCACTTGAACATGGTCCAAAATGCCAGTGTGCGCACGTCCAGTTCGAATTTTGGCAAGATTTGACTTAAGCGTTTCGAGGGATTTGCTCATTCGACTTTCAGCTGATTTTTGAATGTCCGCAATACTCATGTTTAATCCTTTAGACGTGAACGAGAGTGCCCTCGTCCTCACCACTGACGGCGCGTCGTAATGCACCAGACTTGTTTATTGAAAAAACTTTGATTGGAAGCTTTTGATCGCGGCATAATGCAAAGGCCGTAGCATCCATAATCTCAAGTCGCTTGACGATGACTTCATCAAAGCTAATGCGTGTATAGCGCGTCGCGGCAGGATCTTTGTTGGGATCCGCGCTATAAATTCCATCGACTTTGGTGGCCTTGAGAACGACTTCCGCTCCTATTTCAGCGCCACGAAGCGCCGCAGCTGTATCTGTTGTGAAAAATGGGTTGCCAGTACCTGCGGCAAAAATAACAACCTTGCCTTCCTCGAGGTAGCGCAGCGCTTTGGGACGAATATAAGGCTCAACAACCTGCTCAATATTAAGTGCAGACTGAACGCGAGCATCAACGCCACGATGTTTAAGCGCGTCTTGAAGTGCAAGTGCGTTCATGACCGTTGCCATCATACCCATGTAGTCGGCAGTGGCACGGTCCATGCCTTGGGCTCCTGGTGCAACACCGCGGAAAATATTGCCACCGCCAATCACGATGGCAAGTTGCACGCCCATCTCTGAGACTTCGGCGACCTCGTCCGTCATGCGCATGATCGTGGCACGATTAATGCCAAACGCATCATCACCCATCAATGCTTCGCCAGACAGTTTGAGGAGAACTCGTTTATGCATTCTGCTGGTCATATGGGGAATCTTTCCGAAGTGTTAAACACAATTAAAAGTGTAAACGAAAGCCGGGCGGCCAATCATGCGCCGCCCGGCTTTCGGTACAAAATTATGCGTTACCTGAAGCCGCAGCGGCCACTTCGGCAGCAAAATCGCTGGTTTTCTTCTCGATACCCTCCCCAACCACGAACAGGGAAAACCCTGTAATGGCAGAGGATTTTTCTTTGAGCATCTGAGCGACAGATTGCTTATCGTTCTTGACAAATGGCTGAGAAAGAAGAGCAACCTCTTTCAAGTACTTTTGAACAGCGCCTTCTACCATTTTCTCAACGATTTCAGCAGGTTTGCCGGACTCGGCAGCCTTTTGACGGGCAACTGAACGCTCTGTTTCTTTGTCAGCGTCGGAAACACCGGTTTCATCAACTGCGCGAGGCTTGGTTGCTGCAATATGCATCGCTAAGTCTTTGCCAACTTCGTCGGCACCAGAAAAATCCACCAGAACGCCAATTTTGCCGCTATGCACATAGCTTGCGAGTTTGTTGGGTGTATCGTAGCGCTGGAAGCGACGAATAGAAATGTTTTCTCCAATTTTGCCAATGAGCGCAGTGCGCACGCTCTCTACCGTGCCATCGGCCATCGGCGAAGCGGATAATGCAACGACATCAGCGACACCCTGGGTTGCCACGAGTTTGGCTAAATTAGCAACAAAGGCAACAAAGTCGTCGTTTTTGGCCACAAAGTCGGTTTCACAATTAACTTCGATGACAGCGCCCTTTTTGGCATCAGGAGAGATATAAAGACCAATGAGGCCTTCTGCTGTGACACGACTTGCTGCTTTGCTTGCTTTGCTACCCAGTTTGACACGCAAAATTTCCTCGGCGCGTACCATATCTCCAGCTGCTTCAGTCAGCGCTTTTTTACACTCCATCATGGGTGCGTCAGTTTTTTCGCGCAATTCTTTGACCATTGCGGCGGTAATGTCAGCCATGTTTGCTCCAGTATCAATAAAAGCACCCTGAACCGCATGGTCAGGGTGTGAGAGGTAAGCGTTCGATATAGATCGAACGCGATCGATAATTAGGCCTTTTCCTGATCAACTTCGACGAACTCTTCGCCCTGCGTGAGTTCCTCGACCAAGCCATTGATATTGTCACCTCGCCCAGCAATCACAGCATCCGCCACGCCTGAGGCATAGAGTGCAATGGCCTTGGCCGAGTCATCATTGCCAGGAATAATGAAATCAATCCCATCAGGTGAATGGTTGGTATCCACCACTGCAACCACTGGGATGCCAAGCCCATTGGCTTCGGCAACAGCGATTTTGTGATAACCAACGTCAATCATAAAGATGGCGTCAGGCAAACCATTCATATCCTTGATGCCGCCGATCGACTTGTTGAGCTTGTCAAGTTCACGCTGAAACATCAGGCCTTCTTTTTTGCTCATGCGCTCTGTTGTGCCTTCGGCAATCATGACTTCCATGTCTTTCAAGCGCTTGATCGAGCTCTTGACCGTTTTAAAGTTGGTCAGCATGCCGCCGAGCCAACGGCTATCAACAAAGGGCATCCCGGCACGTGTAGCCTCTGCGGCCACAAGTTCACGTGCGGCACGCTTGGTGCCAACGAACAATACCGTGCCGCCTTTTGCAGCAACCTGGCGCAAATACTTCGTCGCATCTTGATAGTTTGCAACGGTTTTTTCGAGGTTGATGATGTGAATTTTGTTCCGATGGCCAAAAATATAAGGGGCCATCTTGGGGTTCCAGTAACGGGTCTGGTGGCCAAAGTGCACGCCCGCTTCTAACATTTCACGCATTAAAGACATAGTAATAAAGCTCCGAGGGTTGGGTCTAATGTCATGTCTGCACCTGTGTAAGCAGGCACCCTGGTGACGTGACACGCGATTTTTAGGGTATTGGTAAGTCTAGGTAAGCCTATAATTCTACTATCTTTCACTACATTTACTCAAGTCACCATGAGTCTCGTCACAAATCCCGAAGATCAGGCCAAGATGCGGGCTGCCTGTCGCGATGCAGCAAAAGTCTTAGATTTCATCACGCCTTTCGTTAAACCAGGCGTGACAACCGCTGAGTTAGATCAGTTGTGTTTGAAGTTTTTGACGGAGGAGCTCAAGGTGAAATCAGCCACCGTTGGCTATGCTCCTCCTGGATATCCCCCCTTCCCTGGGGCGATTTGTACTTCCGTCAATCATCAGGTTTGCCATGGGATACCTGGTGATAAGGTGTTGAAAAGTGGCGATGTTTTAAACATTGATGTCACGATTATCAAAGACGGTTGGTTCGGCGATACGAGCCGAATGTACGCGGTGGGTGAAACATCGATTCTTGCCAAGCGCCTGACCGAAGTCACTTATGAGTGTATGTGGCTGGGCATTGCTCAAGTCAAGCCCGGAAACACACTGGGGGATATTGGCAATGCCATTCAAAAATATGCCGAGCAGCAGGGTTTTTCGGTTGTGCGTGAGTTTTGTGGTCACGGAATTGGTCAAAAATTCCATCAAGATCCGCAAATTTTGCATTATGGAAAAGCAGGGTCGGGGCAAACACTTGAACCGGGTCTTATTTTCACCATCGAACCGATGATCAATGCAGGAAAAAGGGATATCCGCCAATTAGCGGATGGCTGGACAGTTGTGACACGCGATCACAGTTTGTCGGCGCAGTGGGAGCACACCATTATGGTGACCGAATCGGGATTCGAAGTGTTGACGCAATCACCGGGAATGCCCGCGCCACCCTCATTCATCACGCTTTAGATTTTTTGCATTCAATGTTTGTCTCGTTTTTAAGCCAAAAGGTGTTTGGATGACTGAACAAAACGGCCTCACTGAAGCGTTGAATGAAAATATAGGATCGATTCGGACCCAAATCAAGCTCGAGAGACAAGCCGCTTTTACTCGCTATCGTCTCAAACCGCGCGCGGACGCATTACTGACCGCCTTGAGGCGAACAGCCGATCAGGCATTACGTTCGCTGCTCGAACTATATCCATTGCCCAAGGGGGCCGCACTTGCCGCAGTAGGTGGTTTTGGACGTGGGGAGCTCTATCCTTTTTCAGATGTCGATTTATTAATTTTGCTGCCCAGAGATCCAAGTCCTGCTGATGAAGCGACGCTGAGCGGACTCGTCGCAGCCATGTGGGATGTGGGCCTAGAGCCTGGTTGCAGCGTTAGAACAATTGAACAATGTTTGAGTGAGGCAAGCGTTGACATTACGGTCGAGACATCCCTGTTAGAGTTGCGTTGGATTGCGGGAAGTCGTGTACTGACCAAGCGCTTTATGTCGTGCATGAATGAGCAACTTGATCCTCGCAGTTTCTTTCAGGCTAAGCGCAGCGAAATGCAGCAGCGTCATGCGCGCTATCAAGATACGCCCTACTCTCTTGAGCCGAACTGTAAAGAATCTCCTGGGGGCTTACGCGATCTTCAAGTGATTCAGTGGATGGCTAGAGCGGCTGGTTTCGGACAAAGCTGGAGCCAAATTGCACAGTCTGGTTTGCTCACACGCACCGAAGCACGGGATCTTCATCGAGCGGAGCAGGCGTTTAAGCGACTCCGCATCGAGTTGCATTTATTAGCAAATCGCCGAGAGGACCGACTACTTTTTGATTTACAACATGGCTTAGCAGAGGCTTACCAAATCACTGCCTCGGCCACGAGACGAGCCAGTGAAATCCTGATGCAAAGGTATTACTGGGCAGCGAGACTCGTGACTCAACTTAATACTTTACTAGTCCAAGCCATAGGAGAACATTTATTTCCGCTTTCAGAGGATGATGTTCGAACATTAAATGAGCATTACTTCGCTCGGCATAATCGCCTAGACATCAAAGACGACAGTCTTTTTGAAAAACATCCGTCTGAGTTGTTGCGAGTGTTTATTGTGATGCAACAACATCCTGAGTTGACGGAGCTTTCAGCGCGTGCTTTAAGGGCGATTTGGCATGCCAGGCATCTTATCGATGCCTCGTTCAGGAGAGATCCGGTTAATCGGCGCTTGTTCATTTCAATATTGAAACAAAACCAAGGCATTGTGCACGCCCTTAGGCGCATGACGATGCTCAATATTTTGCCGCGATATTTACCTGTATTTCGTCGTGTCGTGGGGCAGATGCAGCATGATTTATTCCATGTGTATACGGTTGATCAGCATACGTTGGCTGTGCTTCGAAATATTCGAAGATTCACGATGCTTGAACATGCGCAAGAGTACCCGCTTGCAACACGCCTTACTGCGGGATTCGATCAACACTGGTTACTTTACGTTGCCGCACTTTTTCATGATATTGCCAAAGGGCGTGGCGGTGATCACTCATTATTGGGTGCCGAGGAAGTCAAGAAATTTGCACGCTCGCATTATTTAGAGCGTGAAGAAACTGAGCTGGTCATTTTTTTAGTTAAACACCATTTGCTGATGTCTCAGGTGGCACAAAAAAAGGATCTGTCTGATCCGCAAGTGATTCAAGAATTTTCTTTGCTTGTCCAAACGCCTAGAAATCTGACAGCGCTTTATTTGTTAACCGTAGCGGATGTCCGTGGTACGAGCCCTAAGGTCTGGAATGCGTGGAAAGGAAAACTGTTTGAAGATCTTTTTAATCTGACCTTAGCAGCCCTGGGCGGCTCATCTGGCGACGCCAACACAATATTGCAAAAGCGCATGGATGATGCAGCGAGTCTGACGCGTCTTGCAGGACTTCGCGATGATGCGCGCGAAGCCTTTTGGAGTGAGCTCGACATCGCATACTTTTTAAGACACGATGCCCCAGAAATTGCTTGGCATACAAGGCATCTTTATCATTGTTTTCGTACAGAAAATACTGTTGTGAAAGCGCGTCCGACCGAAGGTGGGGATGGCTTGCAAATATTGGTTTATACAAAGCATGATAAAAATTTATTCGCGCGCTTAAGTGGATATTTTGGTTTTCGAGGTCTGAGCATTCAAGATGCACGGATACATACCACCAGGGGTGGCTACGCTTTAGATAGTTTTATTGTCTTGCCATCTGACAACCAAATTGATTTGCGCTCAGAAGCCACATTGATTGAGCATGAACTGACGACGCAACTCGATCAAATGCAGATAGAAGATCTTAAGCATCGTGTCGGCATGCGTGCCTCGAGGTTATCAAAGGCCTTTCCGTATCCCCCCTCTGTTGCCATTAAGCCAGGCGATGGTAATGCGTCTTGGGTGATCGATATCACTGCGACTGATCGACCAGGTTTATTGAGCGAGTTGGCGCAAGTATTTGTTTCTTTCAATATTAATCTGCAAACAGCCAAAGTCATGACGCTTGGAGATCGTGTCGAAGATATATTCGTCGTAAGAGGCGATACCTTGTCGCAGCCTCGAACCCAAAGGCAGTTTGAACGCGCACTACTCGAAACCTTAACGCTGGAGCAACACAGTGCAGCTTGAGCGGAATCTTTTACGGTTGATCAGTGTTTTTAGTTTTGGTTCGGTAGCTATCGCACTTGTGTCACAGTATGTCTTTGATATGCAGCCATGCGCTTGGTGTGTGTTTCAACGTCTTTTGTATCTGTTGATTGGATTACTTGCGTTTTGGCTGAGCTATGCCAAGCCTACTCGTGTACGCATCGTGCTTGGTTCCGCAAATATTGTTGCGATTGCGATCATGGGTTTAATCGCTGCCTGGTATCAGGAAAAAGTAGCCGCCAATCTGTTTTCTTGTGCGCAAACTTTGGCGGATCAAATCATGACAAAAAGCGGCCTTGATAGCGTCGCTCCTTGGTTGTTTGGCATTTACGCAAGTTGCATGGATGCGCGCGTCAAACTTCTCGGCGTAGAATATGCATGGTGGAGCTTAGCCATGTTTACCTTGATTGGATTGCTGGCTTTGGTTACCTTAAAAAGACAACTTCGCTAACGTTATTTTTGAAGGTTTCCTTAATCGTCTTCGGCGGCAAAACCCATATTAAAGAGCAATCCGTTTGCACCGTCTTGAGCGTGACTTCGATTACGTCCCACGCTCTCTAGGTACTCCGGCGTAATGTCACCAGTGACATACTCACCCGTAAAACAAGAGTTATCAAAACGCGTCAGTGCGGGATTCAGGTCTGAAACTGAGCGCTGCATTGAGTCAATGTCTTGGTATACCAAGGCATCTGCACCGATAATTTTAGCAATCTCGTCTTCTTGACGACCCGTTGCAATCAATTCCTTTTGTGTGGGCATATCGATACCATACACATTTTGATAACGTACCGGCGGAGCCGCTGAGGCCAAGTAAACCTTGTTGGCACCCGCAGCGCGTGCCATCTCAACGATCTCTTGACTCGTTGTTCCACGCACAATCGAGTCATCAACCAACAGCACGTTTTTGCCTTTAAATTCCATGCCAATGGTATTGAGTTTTTGGCGAACAGACTTTTTACGTACTGCCTGACCTGGCATGATAAAAGTACGGCCAACGTAGCGATTTTTGATGAGTCCTTCGCGATAGTTCAGGCTAAGTCTGTCCGCGAGCTGCATGGCGGCAGGCCGTGAGGAATCAGGAATCGGCATTACCACGTCGATATCACCTAAACGCAGTGTTTTGGCAAGTTTGTCGGCAAGATACTCACCCATTTTGAGGCGAGAGCCGTAGACTGAAACACCGTCTAGTACAGAGTCAGGACGCGCAAAATAGACATATTCGAAAATACAGGGCGCGTGTATAGACCCAGGTGCACATTGCTCGCTGTTTAATTTACCGTCGAGAGTGATAAAAATCGCCTCGCCGGGCTCAATGTCGCGCACAAACTGAAAACCTGAGCCTTCAAGTGCGACAGACTCAGAAGCCACCATCCATTCAGTTCCGTGGGGCGCTTCTGAACGACCAAGACAGAGAGGCCGAATCCCATGAGGATCACGAAATGCGACTAAGCCATACC